>JASFLR010000339.1:0-4640 GCA_050117995.1 Anaerolineae bacterium | reverse complement strand
TGGTGAACTGGACACAGACGAGCGCAAGCGCCTGAAGCAGGCAGACCGGCTGGCCAATGTGCTAACTCCCCTGGCAAAATACCATGCCACCGAGATGGGGAACCGGGTATGTTACCAGGCCATGCAGGTGCATGGTGGCACGGGCTATATGCGCGAATTCAATATCGAGCGGCACTTTCGCGATATCCGCGTGACCAGTATATACGAGGGCACGAGCCAACTCCAGGTGGTGGCTGCCACAGGACCGCTGATGGGTCATGCGCTGGACGGCTTGCTGGAAGAGTGGGCAGGCGAGGACTATGGTCCGGAGCTCGATGGGCTCAAGCGCCAGGTGGAGGAGGCAACGGCCTTGCTCAGCCGTACTATCGACCACATGAAGGAGGCAGATGACCGAGCGCTGATCGATTATTATGCGTCGGATCTGTCAGACCTGGCGATCGATGTGCTCACATCCTGGCTGGTGCTGCGCGATGCGCGCACAGGAGAGCGCAAGCGGGAACTGGCCCGGGTGTATTTTGGAGAGGTCATGCCCAGGGTTCGCGGGCGCGTGGCCACATTGCAGGCGCTCGAACCAGCGCCTGTGCAGGTCCGGGAGACAGTGCTGGCCGAAACGGTCTAGGCGATCCGTTTCGGCCAGGAGCAGCAGGCCGGGCGGCGGCTCGCCCGACCTGCGTGAACTGTCAGTTCTGTTATCCGGAGATCGCTACCTGGAAGCTGCTGGTCTCGCGACTCTCCTTGTCCCAGGGGCGCCGGTATGCGAAGGCGATCTCTGCTTCGCCGGCCTTGAGGGCGCGGAAGCGGAATATCTCTCTGCCTCCCGCGCCGACACCCCCTTCGCCCGGCTCGAATTCCTGTCCCAGCAGCTCCAGGTGCTGGCTGTCCACGTCCGGCTGCCACGTGTAGCCGGTGGTCGGATTGCCTGCCAGCTCGATGGCAAAGCTATCGCCTGCCTCGACGCGGATGGTGGTGCCTGGGTCAGCGAATCTCTTCACGGGCGTCTCCTTTCGGTGTCAACGTGGCGGACTCGATGCACGGCTAGCTGAGGCCGAACATCTGCTTTAGCTGCTGCATGCATCCGTCAGGTTCGGGCTCGGGATCAGGCCCTGGTTTGCCAGGGACGACGTCGGTTACACCGTACATGGCGAACTCGGTGTCGATCCCGCACTCTCCGTAGCCGATCTTGAACCAGCCCGCCTCTCCCCAGTCGGTGCCCCAGCTATTCTTGCAGATCCAGCAATTCTCCTCTTCCGAGTAGCCAACGGCACAGATGGCATGGTAGCCTACCAGGTCGCCAGTGACGTGCCGGTACACGCCACCGGTGTAGCTGTAAAAGTCGCGGTAGACTGCAATGCAGGCGACCATAGGTCCCGTGGTAGACAGCCATTGCTTGCGTGCTCCCACGTCGGTGACCTCTTCCCAGTCCACCACTTTGACAGATCGCTCCTGCCAATCGGTGCACGAGTTGCTACAGGGCATGTTGTGGTCCTGGTAGGGGAAGCATGCTTCATCAGGCACACCACTGTTCTTGGCATAGTTCAACGCGTAGGTGGGCCACCAGCCCTTGTCGCAGCAGTCCCCGCAGCCGCAGAAGAAGAGATGGGCCTCGGAATAGTCTGGCTGCAGCCCTGCATCATTCTCGTGGCGCTTGGCCATCGCCTCCACCACGCCCAAAGTGCCAAATGCCACGCACGATCCGCACGCTTTCTGATCCCTAATGGCGGTGGTCCAGTCGGCGCCATTCACGTCGCGCCAGTCCCAGGATGGCGGGAACTCGGCTGCCATGGGTGCCCTGGTGGTGATGGCAGCGCGGATGCGGTCCATCTCCTCGGGTATCAAGGTGAGACCCAATCGGTACTGCTGTTCCTCTGGGGGTAGCCCTGACAGGGAGGTTTCGCCCGCCCGCCAGGTGTGCCCGCGCTCATTGATTGATCGTTGCAGATTAGAGAATTCCTCTTCAGACATTTGCTACTCCTTTCTGTCAATTCTTGCCAGTCAGCAGGTCAAAATACGAGGATTACAAGGGCTCTAGTGCTGCTATGCTTTCCGGTTGTGCAGGACGCAGTTGAGGGAGTGCCAAGGATGCCAGATCGAGATTCTAATCCAGCTAGCTGTGATCAGTATAGCACGTTTGCGGGCGCGTGTCAACGATGTTGCGGGTCTCCCGGTAGATTGTCCGCTGTTTTGACAAAGCTCCTGGGCAATGCTAAAATCTTCTCGGCTAGAACTGCCGATGAGGAGAGATCAATTGACGGCTGGCAACCTGGAATACGAGTTCGAGGTGGCGACGCGCCTGGCGCGCCAGGCGGGCGAAGCGATCATGGGCTACTACCAGACCGGACTCGGGGTGGATGAGAAGACCGGAGGAGAGCCCGTCACCGCGGCGGACCGCGCTGCCGACGAGCTGATCCTCCGCGGCCTGCGCGATGCATTTCCGCTGGATGGGATGCTGACCGAAGAGTCAGACGATGACCTGTCGCGGCTCGATAAGGAGCGGGTGTGGATCGTCGATCCGCTGGATGGCACTAGCGAATTCATCAGCGAGACCGGTGAATTCTCGGTGATGATCGGCTTGACCGTGCGAGGCCAGCCGGTGCTGGGCGTGATCTACCAGCCGACGGAGGAACGCCTGTACCACGCTATGGCAGGCATCGGCGCCTACTGCACGGAGGGCGGCCAGACCAGGCAGCTACGGGTCTCGACCAGGACCGATCTGGCCCAGATGTGTATGGTGGCAAGCCGCTCGCACTACTCGGCCCTGGTCAGGTCGGTGCGGGAGGCACTGGATGTGCTCAGCGTGAGGCACCTGGGCAGTGTGGGCCTCAAAGTAGGCATGGTGGCGCAGGGAGTCTGCGATCTGTACGTGGCGACGACGGTTGCCAAGGAGTGGGATGTCTGCGCGCCTCATGCGCTGCTGCTGGAAGCGGGCGGCGAGTTGACTAACCTGTGCGGCGAGCGTCCAGTCTACAACCAGGCGGACGTGGCGGTGTGTCGTGGCCTGATTGGCAGCAATGGCCGCGTGCATGGACGCCTGGCCGAGGTGGTAGCCGCCCTACAGGAAGGGCAAGAGAGGTAATCGTGGTGCCTTCCACGCGTTGGCGGTATCTGTTCTTGCTGGGAACATTGACCGTGTTCCTGGTGGCTTGCTCACCCTTGTCGGCTGCACCTACGCACGAGAGTATCATGCCCGACGATCCCACCCTACCCCCGCCCACCGCAATTGGCGTGCCGACTGCCGTCGACGTGAGCCCGTTCTCCGAGTATCGTATCGTGATGGCTCTGGACACGGTGGGTCAGAGGGTGGATGGAAAGCAAAGGGTGAACTTTCCCAACCACACGGGCGTTGAGCTGGAGGAGATTGTCTTCCGACTCTATCCGAACCTGCCACAGTACGGTGGGACGATGACGGTCGGGCCGGTCTGGGTGGATGGGGCAAGACATGACTCGTCGCTGCGTGCGGATACCACCGCATTGGCGATTCCCCTGCACCGTCCCCTGGCGCCAGAGCGAAGCGTGACCATCGAGCTTACCTACAATATCAAGCTGCCGGTGAGGGAGAGTGGCTACAACTTGTTCGGCAACAGCCAGGGCATCTGGAGCCTGCCTGATGCCTATCCGCTGCTGGCGGTCCATGACGGCGAGATGTGGCACGAGGATGTAGCCCCGGCTCACGGCGATGCAGTCTTTGCCGATGCAGCCCTCTATGACGTGACCGTGACGTTGCTGCCGACACAGACGCTGGTGACCACGGGCTCGGTGCTCACCGAGACTGTGAATGTGAGCGGTCAGCACAGCTACCGTATCAGTGGCGGGCCTCTTCGTGAGTTTGCCTTCCTGGCCAGCGACCAATACCAGATGGCCGAGACCAAGGCGTACGGCACGGTCCTTCGGTCTTACTATTTGCCGGGAGACGAGGCATCCGGGCAGGCAACGCTGAACATATCGGCTGCGGCGCTGCGGAGCTACGAGGATGCCTATGGGCCCTATCCCTTCGAAGAGATGATCGTGGCCGAAGCGCCGCTGCAATATTACGGCATGGAGTATCCCGGGCTAAATTTGATCGGCTCGAGTCTCTATCGTGAGCAACGGGATGAGCTGGAGAACCGGGTGGTTCACGAGATCGCCCACCAGTGGTGGTACGCCCAGGTTGGCAACGACCAGGTGAACACGCCCTGGCTGGATGAGGGTCTGGCCGAATACTCGATGGCTATCTACTACTATCAGGTGTTCGGCGAGGCGCGCGCCAACACGCTGGTGAACCAACGGTGGCTGGTGCCCTACCAGGTGGCGGTGGAGAACGAGTACGACGCCGTGGTGAACCAGCCGTCATCCGCCTTTACCTGGGAGTACGAGGTGATCGTCTATGCCAAGGCTGCTCTGTTCTTCAATGCCCTGCACCAAGAGCTGGGGGACGAGACCTTCAAAGCGATCATGCGTGAGTACGTGAGCCGGTTCCGCTGGCGGGTGGCTACGCCCGATGACTTACTCGAGGTTGCCGAGTCCGTCTCGGGCAAGGATCTGGACGGTTTGTACAATCGCTGGATCCTGAGCCATCAGTAGGGGAACCTGTTGGTAGCTGGAAGCGTTGACAGTGTCAACGCTTTATGGTATCCTGGCTGTTGTAGCGATGGGCTGGACGGCTT
>JASFLR010000338.1:0-4651 GCA_050117995.1 Anaerolineae bacterium | reverse complement strand
ATAGGTTACAGGCGAAAGAGTCGCTGTGACAAGCCCGGATTATGGGGTGAGGAAAGGACGACTACTGCGCATCGCAGGGAACTGCATTTGACGTGATCTGATTCTCCGCTTGAAAATCGGTTCGCAAGCCGGTATCCAAGCTGTACACCGGTCTACTCGGCGTATTCCGCTTTCTGGGCAGGTCTTGCCCGGGGAGTATTCTCGGCTGTGGTGGCTCTACACCACGGCCGATTTGCATTTGGGCCGGTTGGATGGGCGCATGGCAGGCAAGATCACGGCACTCGAGTTCCAGAAAAAGAATCCAGACCGGGTGAGCGTGTTTCTCGATGGGAAATTTGCTTTTGGCCTGCCAGCTATCATTGCCGCCCATCTGAAGCGGGGCCAGGTATTGTCGGACGCCGAAATTCAGTCGCTGGAGGCAGAGGGCGCCGCCGAGACCGCTTACGAAAGGACGCTAAATTACCTGTCGTACCGCCCGCGCAGCCGTGCCGAGGTGGAACGCTATTTGCAAAAGCGCGGCCTATTGGAGGACCAGATAGCGCCGGTTGTCCAGCGGCTGGAGCGAGCTGGCCTACTCGATGACGAGGCCTTTGCCCGCTACTGGGTCGAGAACCGGGAGCGGCACCGGCCCAGGGGACCGAGAGCCCTGCGGTACGAGTTGCGGCAGAAGGGCATAGCCAACAGGACGATCGACCGGGCCCTGGTGTCGCTGGATGTCTCGGACAGCGCCTATCGCAGCGCGCGTCGCAAGGCGCGGCAGCTGGCGCATCTAGACCGGGAGACCTTTATGAAAAAACTCGTCGCCTATCTTGCGCGGCGTGGGTTTGACTACGAGATAGCACGGGAGACTGCTGGGCGCCATTGGGCCGAGTTGGCAGCAGGCGAGTGAATCCCCGGGCTATCCCGGTTGCGTGGCTCCCGGCAAGGGTGCCCGTTTACATACTGAATTGTGAGATGAAAGGATGGTAGCGATATGGGTGGAGGTTTAGGGGTTCTGGTACCCATCATAGTGGCAATAGTAGGGTTAGCCGTGGGTGCGGCGGGAGGCTATTTCTTCTTCCAGTACCAGAGCAAGGTCCGTGTCGAGGGGGCCGAGCGCCAGGCAGAGCGCATCATCTCCGACGCTGAGAAGGACGCCAAGGAGAAGCTGTACCAGGCTCAAGAAGAGGTCATGAGGCGCAAGAACCAGGCTGAACAGGAGGCCAAGGCCCGCGAGCGAGAGCTGCGGCAGGAGGACGATCGCCTGCAACAGCGGCGTGCCCGCCTCGATGACCGCTTTGAGCAACTGGAAAAGCGCGAGCGCAACCTGAGCCAGCAGCAGAGCGCGCTGGACAAGCGCCGCAACCAGCTGGAAACGCTGGAGCAGGAGCGTCTGGACGAGCTGCAGCGGGTGGCCAACATGAGCCAGGATGAGGCCAAGTCACTGCTGCTGCAGACGGTCGAGCAGGAGGCGCGGCAGGATATGGCCAGGCTCATCCGTGAGGTAGAGGCCGAGGCCCGGGAGACAGCGGAGAAAAAGGCCCGCAAGATCGTGACGGTGGCAGTCCAGCGGATCGCCTCCGACCAGGTGTCCGAGATTGCCGTTTCCACCGTGCCCTTGCCCAGCGACGACATGAAGGGGCGCATCATTGGCCGCCAGGGGCGCAACATCCGCGCCCTGGAGGCAGCCACCGGCGTCGACCTCGTCGTCGACGACACACCCGAAGCCGTGCTTCTCTCCTGCTTTGACCCCGTGCGCCGCGAGGTCGCCCGGGTTGCGCTGAACAGGCTGATCCTTGACGGCCGGATCCACCCTGCCCGCATCGAAAAGGTGGTGGCGTCGGCGCGCGACGAGGTAAACCAGGTCATCCGCGAGGCAGGGGAGCAGGCTGCCATCGACGCCGGTGTGCCGGGCCTGCACCCGGAGATCATCAAGCTGTTGGGCCGCCTGAAGTTCCGCACCAGCTATGGTCAGAACCAGTTGGCCCACTCGGTCGAGACGGCCCACCTGGCAAATATCCTGGCCAACGAGTTGGGAGCCAACGCCCAGATTGCCAAGGCGGGAGCGCTCCTGCACGACCTGGGCAAGGCCGTCGATCACGAGGTGGATGGCCCGCATGCCATCATCGGCGCCGACCTTGCCAAGCGCTACCGCGTGCAGCCCGCCGTCATCGACTGTATCGCTGCCCATCACGGCGAAGCCGAGAGCGAAACCCTCGAATCGATCATTGTCGAGGCAGCCGATGCCATCTCCGGCGCGCGTCCGGGTGCCCGGCGCGAGTCGCTGGAGACCTACGTCAAGCGTATCCGCGCCCTGGAAGAGGTTGCTACCTCCTTTGACGGGGTCGCCGAATCCTACGCCATCCAGGCTGGCCGCGAGATCCGCATCATCGTCAAGCCGGAGCAGGTCGACGACCTGGCAGCCATCGAGCTTTCCAAGAATATCGCCAAGTCGGTGGAGGAAAACCTGCAGTATCCGGGTCAGATCAAAGTCACCGTCATCCGCGAGACCCGGGCTGTGGATTTCGCCAAGTAATCGGAGGAGAGGCGCAACGCGCCTCTTTTCTGAAATGAAGGTCCTGAAAGCGAGGGGAGCCGCTGCATTGTCCCTTGGCACACAGTCCAATGTCATTGCAGGTTTGACCATGGCGTATGCCGCCACTCCAAGGGAAAATACACTACGGCCACTGTCGTTGCGAGACCTCGCCCGCCTTTGGCGAGGTCGACGCAACCCCCAATGACGACTAGTCGTGGTCTGGTTGTCATAAGCGCTTGCCTTTATGAATAACTTCGTGTAATATAAGTATAGTTGCAGCGTGACCTCAGCCGAGTCTCCTCGGTATACAGAAAACTGAGCCCTGATTGCACTTCCAAAGAAAGCTACAATGTAGCATGTCGCGGCCCTCAACGAGGGAGGCAGGGAGGCAAGGAGATGGTCGATGTAATCAGAGTCGCGGCACAGTCCAGATCCACGGCTGTGGCGGGGGCTATTGCAGGTGTCGTTCGCGAGAACGGTCGCGCAGACGTTCAGGCGATCGGCGCCGGCGCGGTTAACCAAGCCGTAAAGGCTGCGGCCATCGCCATAGGCTTCTTGGCGGTCGATGGCCTGGAAATAGTCTGCATCCCTGGCTTTGCAGACGTTATGATCGGAGGACAGGAACGCACGGCGATCCGCATTGCCATAGAACCGCGGTAGCGCCGTGCGAAACGCCCCCGCTCAGGGGGCGTGAGGCTCTCTCACTACTTGCGCGACCGGCGACGCCTTCGACGGCGTGACTTTTCGGTCGGAGCTGGGGGCTCTGCTTTCAATTCCTCGTGGGAGAACTCGACGACTTCCTGGTTGTCCAGCTCCACAAAGACGGTTTCTTTCAACATATCGAGCCGGGTCACCTTGCCACGACCGCGCGGTGTATCGATGACCTTGCCCCGCCTGGGCAGCTTTTTCTTGACCTCGGCATAGTAGTCGCTCTCGTACGCCAGGCAGCAGAGCAAGCGACCGCAGACGCCCGAGATGTCCATAGGGCTCAGAGGCAGCTCCTGTGCCTTGGCCATCTTGATCGAAACCGGGCTGAACTCGGTCAGCCAGGTCGTACAGCACAACATCTGACCACAGCGTCCGACCCCACCCATGAGCTTGGCCTCGTCTCGCACGCCGATCTGTCGCAGCTCAATGCGGGCCCTGAATGAGCGCGCCAGGTCCTGCACCAGGGCGCGAAAGTCGACGCGCTTTTCGGACGCGAAGAAAAAGACCAGGCGGCTTCCATCGTAGCTGTACTCGGCACGCACGATCTTCATCGGCAGGTTGTGCTCGTGCACCTTCTCCTGGCAGCGCGTGAGGGCATTCTTTTCACGGTACTGGTAGTAGGCCATCTGCATCAGATCGATCGTCGATGCCCGGCGGCTGATTGGCTTCAGCCGCCTCACAATCTCTTGGTCGCTGACTTCGTGGGCAGGAATGACTACCTTGCCAGCCTCCTCGCCCCGTGACGTCTCGACGACTACGTACTCACCTACCCGCAGGTCCTTGTACCCGATGGGGTCAAAGTAGTATACCTTGCCAGCAGGATTAAAGCGTATACCAACGACTAACGGCATTTGCTAACCTTTCAGGGAGCTTTGCACTCCAATTTCTCTACTTGCGGGAACTGGCGCAGACTCATCCCGTAGCACCATCTCCTGCCCCGGTCTTCTCCTTGTGCTGCTGGGGCGGTATCCGAAAGCGCGGCAGATTGAGCAGCAGTCCTTCCCAGGCCAGCCGCGCGTTGACATTTGCCTCCAATTGCGCTGTCGCCGCCAGTAGCGCATCCAGCGCCCGGCGCGCCTGGGGCACCGTGCTCTGGCTTGCCATCCAGTCAAGCTCGTCGCGCCGGTCGATATTTATCACGTGATCCTGACCCTGGTTGTGTACCAGCAACAGGTCGCGCCACCACCCGGTCCACAGCTCGAGCAGCGTCCGGCCGGCATCAGAATTGCGGCTGATCTTCCACGCGAAACCCAGGCGCTCCACGCGGGTTGCAGCCAGCAGCCCGATCATCCGGTCAAGGTGCCGCTGGCGGCGGTCGAGCATCTTCTTGTCCTCGCTGGCATCCAGCGCCCAGACGGCTCGCCCGCCCGACAACCGCACCAGCAGCCGAGCCTTTTCCTCTTCGACGCCACGATCGTGTAGCACCGA
>JASFLR010000337.1:0-4653 GCA_050117995.1 Anaerolineae bacterium | reverse complement strand
ACGGGCAGGGTCTTGTGCATGAGAGCGCGCGCCGAGGCGACGATGAACGGGGGCTGCGGGGTTGCCGGGCCGGTCGGGCCGGTGATCTTTTCCCACCGGAGCAGGGCAGCCAGGGCGGTCAGACGGTCGGTCACGGTCTCGCGGGTCCACGGCACCCGCTCGTAGGGCAGCGGGTCCGGTTCAGGGAAGGGCAGGATGCCGCCAGCTCCTGTCCAGATGTCCAGTTGGTCGGTCCAGTACCCCACTCGTTCGGCGCGGGCGGTCAGCAGGACGATGGGGCGTCCCAGTTGCCTGTAGAGAGCCGAAACCAGGAACGGGCGCGCTGGCCGGATGATGCCGAGGACATCTTCACTGTTCGCACCAGGCGACGTGCCCGCCTCTTGTTGAGCGAGCCGATCGATCAGCGTCCGGTAGGCTGGCGTCTCCTGGAGCAGGGGCAACAGACCGGTGAGGTTCACGCGCCGTTCTCCCTGGAACTGGGTGGAGCTTGGAGGGAAGCAGAAGAGGACAAGAGGGCGTGTTGTCCGGCGTCTTGCTCCACGGCTTCGCCATCGGTCCCATCCTGCTCGTCTAGGACGTCCTCGTTACTGCTGGACGGAGGACGGTTAAAGCAGTCCATGGTAGCTACGATACCCTCTGCCAGCCAACTCTCGATGGCCTGTACCGCTCGCTCGATGGTCTCGACGACGAGGGGCCCGTCCTCACTTGCAAAGGGTTGGAGTACATAGTCGGCGGGGTCTAGGCTGCCCGGCGGGCGGTCAATGCCGACACGCAAACGCGCAAAGTCTCGCGAGCCAAGGGACTCGATGATCGAGCGGAGCCCATTGTGCCCACCGGAGCCTCCATGGGGCCGGGCACGCAGCCGCCCCAGGGGCAGGTCGAGGTCGTCGTGCACGACCAGGATGCATTCGGGTGGGATCTCGCGTTCGCGGCTCAGCCGGCCCACGGTCTTGCCGCTCAAGTTCATAAAGGTCTGGGGTTTGGCCAGAACTACCATGCGTTCCCCAATCCTGCCCTCAGCCACGCGTGCCTTGGCCTTCTTATGACGCGCAAAGGAGAGGCCGTGGGCAGCGGCGAGCGCCTGGACAATCTGGAAGCCTATATTGTGCCGGTGATTGGCGTACTCGGGGCCCGGATTGCCCAGCCCAACGATCAGTGCCAGCGGCGGATCATCGCCCGCTGGAGTCGCTCTTCTGGCTACCAGCTCAGTCTTCATACATTCCGAGTCCCTCCTTGCCGCGCCGGGCAATCCAGCGCGCCAGGGAGGCGAGGGATCCTTTCAAGGCGAAGAAAAGGCCAATGCCGACAAAGACTGCTACAGTCGCGCCTGCACCCCAGCAGGCCGCATCGCTGACATTCTGGAAGGGCAGGTCCACCCGCGGCTCTGGTGTTTCGCTGGGCAGAGCCGTTGGCATAGGTGTGGAGCTTGGCCTTGCGGTGGGGCTAGCCACGGTTGGCACGCCGATGACGACGGTAACCGTGGGTTCGGGTGTGTTGGTCGGTGCCTCCGGGGTGGGAGAAGCCTCGGGCGTTGGCGTTTCGGTCGGCTGGCTGTTTAGTACCTGGATGCCGTGGACCATGTATTCGTCATAGTTGCCGTCCAGGCGCACGACGCGCAGTCGCAGGGTGTAGATGCCGTCGGGGATGATCGTGGTATCCCATAATCCTAGCCGGCCCTGAACGACCGGCACGCCAAAGGGCGAGCCAGCAACAGGCGTCCACTGGTTGGCAGGGTTTGGCTCCGGGCCGTAATGGATCTCATACTTCTGGAACTGGGGATGGGTAGCGCTTCCCTCAATAGGTACCAGCCCCCGCACCTGAGCGCGGTCGCGCGGCGAGGTGATCTGCCCCAAAGTCTGCGATTGTACCACCTGGCCCAGCGGGCCGGCAAGGAGCAGCAACCCCAGGGCAAGCATGATGGCGATTTTTCTCATCAAGTTCTATCCTCCGCGTGCACGGAACAACGTGCAAGTGTAACACAGAACAACGGGGATGACAAAACAGGAGTTGCGAAACGTGAGACCGTGCGATGTGGCAAGGCGTGGGGCATGGCGGCATCAGGGAGCGCAAGAGGAGGAGGTATGGTGGAGAACGTCTCTGCCAGCCGCGGTACTGTGCAGAGGCATCCTCCTGTCTACTAGGTGTTACCCATCTCCCGCGGTGTCAAATAGCCCCTCGACGCTCATGTAGGCCTGTCCTGCATCGGCAAAGACGATGACGATAGTCTTGCCGGCGTTCTCGGGCTGGCAAGCCAGATCGAGGGCTACGTAGGCGGATGCGCCGGAGGTGATGCCAACCATCAGACCCTCCTCTGCCGCGATCCGGCGGCAGGTGGCAAAGGCATCCTTGACGCGTACGGTGACAATCTCGTCCATCAGGTCCGGGTCAAAGAGGGCGGGCACAAATCCAGGGCCGATGCCCAGCAGCCGGTGGGGCTTGAACTCACCTTGCGACATGAGAGCGGCTCCCTCCGGTTCGATGCCGATGCAGCGCACGGAAGGCTTGCGCGCTTTGAGCACCTGGGCGACCCCGGTCATGGTGCCGCACGAGCCCAGACCGTGGACAAAGATGTCCACCCGGCCCTCTGTGTCGCGCCATATCTCCTCGGCAGTGGTGTCATGATGGCTCCTGGCATTTGCCGGGTTGTGGTGCTGCTCGGTGTAGATGGCGTTTGGCAGCGAGGCGGCAATCTGCTGAGCCTTTTCCCGCGAACCGCGGATACCCGACTCGGCGGGCGTCAGCACCAACTCGGCCCCCAGCGCGCGCATCAACTGCTTGTGCTCGTCGCTCATCAGCTCGGACATGCAGATGATGACATCATAGCCCTTCAATCGGCCGATGTAGGTGAGCGCCGTACCCGCGTTCCCGCTGCTGGCTTCGACGATGGTTCCGCCAGGGGCCAACTGCCCGGAGCGCTCTGCCTCCTCGATGATATAGAGGGCGGGGCGGTCCTTCAGGCTATAGGGATTGAACGTCTCCAGCTTGGCCAGGATCTCGGCGTCCAGTCCCGCAGCCAGGCGGTTGAGCCTCAGCATAGGCGTGTTGCCGATCAAGTCGGTAAGTGCGTCCGCTATCATTTGTCAGTCCTCCGTATTTGATCTGGCGAACCTGACTTGCTCACATCAGGTCCGTGCTCAGTTTCAGTGCAAAGCCGATCAGGAGCAACCCGACGGCCCGGTTGAGCCAGAGCGACCGGCGGGGCGTCAGCAATGGTTCCAGGTAGTTGCCGGCAAGGGCCACAGCGGTCAGGAATAGCAGTGTGGCGGTCACGCAGCCAGTAGCGAAGTAGAATACACCCCAGGGTCGGCCAAAGGTGTGGGTGGACATCATCGCCCCCAGGACCCCAGCCCAGAAAAGGATGGTCAGCGGGTTGGTGAGTGTCAGCACGACGCCGAAGGCAAAGCTCCTGAGCGGCGACTCGCTGCGGTGCTGCGTCCGGTTGTCCCCTGCTGGGATGCGCAGGTAGCGCAGGCCAAAGATCAGTAGCAGCACTGCGCCTCCCAATCCGATGATAATGCGCGCCGACTGGAATTGGAGGAGGGCCGAAACGCTGACCACAGAGAAGGCGATGTAGAGAGCGTCGACCAGCGCGGCACCCCACGACATGGCAAAGGCGTGACGAAAACCCTGATCGATGCCCTTGTGCAGTACGGCAATGCATACTGGTCCCACCGAGATCTGGAGTACGAGTCCAAACCCTACACCCTGTACAAAGTCGCTCACCGGGCAGTCGTGCCCCCGGCTTTGTGGGCCACTGCGATCAGGCGGCAGGCGTCGTTATCGTAAGGCGCGCCATCCATGGTGCCATAGAGGGCAACTGACGCAAACCCGGCTTCGAGGAAAAGCGCGCGAAGGCCCGCCCCGTCGTACAGGCGGTGGCCCAGGACAAACTCGTGCCGTTTCCCATCCTTGATCAGGATCCAGCGGTTCTCGATCCAAGTCCAGTCGTCCACGATCGCCCGCTCCTGGAGAAAGAGGGAGCCATCGGGCAGTTGCTCCCAGCTACGCGGGCTAAAGATCCGCGCCAGTCTTTCCTTGCCCATCAGGTCCATCATCAGGGATCCGCCTGGTTTGAGCGAGCGGAGGATATTTCCGGCCATGCGCAGGTCCTCAGCCGGGTCCTCAAAGTAGCCGAAGGACGTGTACATGTTGATGGCGTGGTCAAATGCGTTGGGCCGCACGAACCTGCGGGCGTCGGCCTCGACCCACTCCACAGCCAGACCCTGGACGGCGGCTGCCTGGCGAGCGGTCTGCAAATAGGCGGCGGTACGGTCGACGCCGGTCACGCTATAGCCGCCCCGCGCAAGTTCGAGGCTGTGGCGGCCTATGCCACAGCAAAGATCCAGCACGGCGGCGCCCGGTTTGATGCCCAACAGAGCGATGATCTGTCTGACTTCCTGTGGGGCCGCCTCGATGCGCTCCGGGCCGAACATGGGCAGAGTCTCCCACAATTCATCCTGTTCGTGCCACTCCGTCATGTGCACCTCCATGGGGCAGAGCGAACCCAGCTTGAATCCTGAACCGGGCGCCAGTATAGCACGACCCCCAGTGTGGAGCAAGCGGGCTGTCTCATGCCACAAAAACACCCCCCGGCACTTGGATGGTACCGGGGGGGCAACGAGCGCGGGATCCTACCAGTGAATGACGACCAGG
>JASFLR010000336.1:0-4657 GCA_050117995.1 Anaerolineae bacterium | reverse complement strand
CCTCGTTCATCTTGTCTTGGAGGAGATGGATCTCTTGCCATGTGGGCAGGATCTCACCTTTCCATAGAGAGACCAACTCGTCCCTTTGTGCCCCCTCGATGCGGCGCCCAAATTCGTGACACCGATCTCGTATGGTCGCCAGGAATTCAGGCGCGTCTCTTTTCAGCCTGCCTTTCTTCAGCTCCTTACTGAACTCACGGGGCAGAAGCTGGAACAGCACGATTTTCCACGGAACGGGGAAAGAAGGTATGTCCACGCCGGCTGGCGGAACGCCGATCGAATCCTTGATCACCCCCATGACTCGCTCGTGCTTACGCGTGAGCTTGAGGAGGAACGAATAGGTCAGGCTGTAGTTGAGGTAGGGACGCCCGGCTATGTTCCCAATCGCAGAAACATCTCCAAAGGACAGGCTGCTAAAAAGCTCTTCCCACACCGACCAGGTGCTTGGGGTCGTTGTCGTGGGGAATACTTCGCCCACGATCATATTTGTCCACAGGTAATCTTCCGCAAGAGTAGCATTCCATTCATACATGAAGCACCTCCCTATCCTTGATCCAGGGTCACCACACCAGTACTGCCATCCACCGTGATCGTCTGCCCGCTATGGATGCGTCGGGTGGCCACGCCAGTTCCGAGCACCGCCGGGATGCCATATTCGCGGGCAACGATGGAGCCATGGCTAAGCGGTCCGCCGATGTCAGTGACAATGCCTGCCGCCATGGCAAAGAGCGGCGTCCAAGCGGGCGTGGTCATCTCTGCCACCAGGATATCGCCAGGCTGCATCTGTTGAAAATCCTCGGGACCGAGCAGGATACGGGCTGATGCGGTCACCTGACCGGGACTGGTAGCCACGCCCTTGAGCAGGCTCTGAGCCTGATCGTCGGCGCTGACGGGCATGAAGGCATCGGTTTTGATGCCCATGACCCGGCCCTTGGGGGGCAACTGCTGCGGAGGTACCAAGCGGGTTTCGGCGCGCCACACCGCGCGGCGTTCCTGAACACGATCGGTCATACTCTGCGGTCGCTCATCTTCATCGAGCGCTGCAGCCCCCTGCTCAACCTCTGCCAACTTGAGGAAGTAGATGTCGTCGGCCTCGGCGATGGCTCCCGCCTCTACAAGCCGGCAGCCCAGCTCGTGCAACATGCGCCGCAGCACGGGATAGCCCAGACCGATATCAAAGATGCTATCCTCGCGCACGAGGGCAAATGTCTGTGCCCAGCGGAGGGACCAGCGGAAGAGCCTGCGCTTCAGTCCCTTCACCCTGTTCAGCGCCATCTGGACGGCCTCCTCGCGCCTCGCGAGCGACCTTTGCTGGCGTTCGTGCGGATTGGTGCCCTCGCTGCGGATGAACATCTTGAGCGTTTCCAGTAGTGGCAGCGGTTGATCTGCTGGCAGTGGCTTGGCAAAGTCCAGATCGTAGATGCTGTGTCCAAACTTGGCTAGGTAGTCGCAGAAGCGCTGGTTCCACTCGCGCCAGTCACCGGCATCGGTGCCCGGTGGTACATCGCCGTCCAGTCGATCGGCGAGCTCCTGTGCTGGCGTCTCCAGCACGTAGGCAGCCAGACCCTGACGCTCGCGACACCACTGCGCCAGGTCGTAGAGTGCCTTCTCTGCCTGTATGGGTGTGCTGTCGGCTCCCAGTAGCAGGGTTGCCGCAGTCGGATCATCCTCGCGCTTGACCATCCTGTCATAGATGGCCGTAAAGAGGCCCTCGGTGCCAGCGGCGGTGCCTATGGCGTCCACCTGCAGCGCGGTGAGATAGTCTGCCATGGCGGCGGTCAATTCCCGGGCGCCGTTCAGAAGTTCGACGCATGTCAGCTTCTCCGGCGATCTGACCTGCCAGCGGTCCCTGACTGCCACGTACCTGGGCCGGGCGACATCGCGCCAGTGCCTCTCGCCGTTGCGCAGGAGCTGCGGGAGGGCGGGGGCCATTCGGCCCAAGATCCAGATCCAGTCCCGGCAACCCAGGCTGACATACAGATAGGCGTAGTCGTTGATCGTGGTCAAATAGTTGTCCAGAGCGTCAGTCCGGCTACCGATAGTTTCCACTATCGTCCGCTGCATCCCGGCATTCACGGCTGGCACGCCCATTGTGACAAAGAGGGGTGTCAGCGGATCGGGCATAAAGTCGGCGATGCTGCCGCGCATGTACGGTCCTTTGGGATCGGGCATGCGCCACTCGTCCGGCAGCTCGAGTTCCTGCGCTACCGCTTCATCCGGCAATGCCGTGATGGGCCGCGCCTGGACGATGGCCAGCGCCCCATCGGCCAGCGCCCACTCGATATCCATCGGCATGCCATACAGCTCCTCAATCTGTACAGCCAGGCTTACTAACGCCGCCGCAGTCTCCTGATCGAGCGCAGGGGCCCGGCGCAATGCATCGGGGACTGCCTGCTCCTTGGTGCCGCCATTGACGCGCGCGGTCATCACCCGCTTGTCCGCGACCACTCGCTCCACCACCGTGCCGGAGGCCTTGTCCACAGTGATCGAGTCTGGCGTCACCAACCCGCCGACCACCGCTTCGCCAAGACCCCAGGCCGCGCTGATCACCGCTTGATCTCGCCGGCCTGTGACCGGATTGGCCGTAAAGAGGATTCCGGCAGCCTCGGCAGGTACCAGCAACTGCACCACCGCGGCCAGGCTGATCCCGTCCGGATCGATGCCATGCCGGGTGCGATAGCCGATGGCCCGGGCCGTCCACAGTGAGGCCCAGCAGCGCTTGACTGCCTCCAGTACGGCGCCATAGCCCTCGACGTTCAGAAATGTGTCCTGCTGCCCGGCGAAGGATAGGTCGGGCAGGTCTTCGGCCGTCGCCGAAGAGCGCACAGCCACAGCAGGGTTGGTGCCGGCAAGGGAAGCGTAGGCCAGGGCGATGGCGCTCGCCACGTTGGGCGGGGTCTGTGCGTTGGAGAAGAGCTCGCCTATGGTTCGCGAAGCTGCATCCAGCGTGTCTGGCTGGGCAAGGTCTGCAGTCTCGAGGGCAGCCAGGATGCCGGGCTGCAGGTTGTTATCGATGACAAAGCGCCGGTAGGCGGCCGTGGTCACGTGAAACCCGTCGGGTACTGGCAGGCCGGCAGCCACCAGCCGGGACAGGGAAGCGCCTTTACCGCCCACCGTCTCCAGCGTAGCCGCCGGATCTGCCAGGGACAAAACATACTCGGAAGATTTCAAACTCAGAGCCATGTTACACCTCCGTCACGCCCGTACTACTCAATATCTGCACCGTACCCTGGCTGCCATCAACCAATACGCGGTCGCCCGTCTTGAGGCGCATGGTAGCGTCGCCACACCCAACCACAGCGGGGATGCCCAGCTCGCGGGCGACGATAGCTGCGTGCGAAAGGGGCGCGCCGACGTCGGTTACGACGGCAGCAGCGCGGAGAAAGAGCGGCGTCCAGGCGATGTCTGTCAGCACTGTGACCATGATCTCCCCTTCCTGCAACTGATCGCCATCCTCCGGCGAGTCCAGGCACCGTACCACGCCCTCTACCCGGCCTGCAGCTCCCGGGGAACCGGTGACTGCCTTTGCACTGCCATCGCTATCGGCGACGGTCTGTGGCGCTGCCGTCGAGTCAAAAATGTCGCCTCGCCTGTCCGGGTCGCTCGCCCATTGGAAAGGATCAAACTGGCCGCGGATTATGGGCGGATAAGGCGGTAGGCCCTTGTACCGCTCGTAGCTCTTCCGGCGTGCTGGGATATGAGCTACGGCCCTTTCGTCGCCGGAGAGGAGAGCCAGCACCTCGCCAAGTGTCAGGTAGAATATGTCGTCTCCGAGGCCGGCCAGCTCGCCAGCGCAAAGCGCGAAGGACCGGACCAGCCAGCGGTCCCGGACATACTCTGATCGGGCTTCCTCCCGCAAGCGGGCGCGGCGCGCGCTCTTGGCGATGCGGCGGCGCATGGCCCTGGCCTTGCCTGGATACAGAGTAGTGAAGCGTTGCCAGGCCGCGTTAAATGTTTCCCGTTGCTGTGCCAGTAGCGTCTCGGTGTCCACCGGCGACTCGCGGAATCGCGCCAACTGCCGGTCGAGCCATCCTGGCTCTTCCACCGGGCGGGGAACAGAGATTTCGAACTCGTGCGGCCCGCGGTGACCGTACTCCGCTAAATAGTCCTCCCGTGCCATCTCTCCTCGCGCTACCTTGGCCAATCCCACGACCGGCCCCAGGCTGGGCAAGAGTCCAGCTTCGTCGCTCAGGTTGGCGATCAGCAGGGTGGCATCCTCCGGGCCGACCAGGGCGGTCAGCTCCCGGCGCAGCGGGGTGGTGTAGCCGGTCGAGTGGTCCACCGTGCCGAGGACAGTCCACACCCCTCGCTTGATATGCGGGCTGATCTCATCCTGCCACAGGATCACAAGGCCGGGGCCAGATGCTTCAGCGCTGATTCTTTTCACCATCTGCTCGCACCACGCCTGGTTCGTCGCCAGGTAGGATGGCAGTGCCCTCGTCCCTTGTCTCTGCTTGAATTGCATTCGCACCTGCCCGATCACAGCGGCGGCCAGTTCCCTTGCAGACAAGGGGACGGTGGGAATCTCCACTTCCTCTGGCAACTGCATGTATAGCGTCCCTTCCATCGTCTCCAGCAGGTCCTGCCGGTTCCTGCCGATGGCCTGGAATAGCGAGGCAAAGACGCTGATGTTGAGGTAGGGCCGGCCGCCGATGTT
>JASFLR010000335.1:0-4666 GCA_050117995.1 Anaerolineae bacterium | reverse complement strand
TCCGTGAGCTGCGCTGCAGCCGCTGCCACGATCCGCGTCATCCGCGAGGAGAAATTATTGGAAAACAGCGCCCGGATGGGCCAGCACCTCATGGCGGGTCTCAGCGCGATGCAGGAAAAATATCCAGCCATAGGGGATGTCCGGGGGCTGGGCCTGATGGTCGCCGTCGAGTTCACTACACCCCAGGGGGAGCCCGATACCCACACCGCCAAGGCAGTCCGGGTCGAATGCCTGAAGCGGGACCTGATGCTCTTGACCTGCGGTCCCTACGGCAACACAGTCCGCTGGATACCGCCACTGATCGTGAACCAGGCGCAGATAGAAGAGGCGCTGAAGATCTTTGACAGCGCCCTTGCAGAGGTGGCTTCCTAGAAGCCCTGTAGCATGGCGAGTCCGGGCGATCGCAAACTGCACTGAGCATGCGCAACGCCCAATAAACGGTACGGAGGCTGGCTCAAGACCTATGCTTGAATCCATGCTGTTTCTCAGTGATGCAGAAGTTCAGAAGACGATGACCATGGCTGAGGCGTTGGAACTGGCTGAAAAGGGCATCCGGGCCGACGCAGCCGGGCAGGTCGCGGGTGACAAGTTCTACATGGGTCTGGGAGAGGATGGATTCATCAAACCCTTCTCCGGATATCTCGCCGGCGAGGAGCTGGCTTTCGTTAAAACCTTCAGCTACTTCCCCGGCAATCGAGCGCGGTTGGGCCTCAGTGCCACTTCGTCCGTACTGCTCCTATTCGACGCACAGAGTGGCCTGCCTGTCTGCATGATGGAGGCCGATTGGGTGACGGCCCTGAAGACTGGTGCATCCACAGCGGTCACGGCTGCATGGCTGGCCCGTCCCGATGCGCATGCGGTGACCATCTTTGGCGCCGGATCGCTGGGTCGAATGCATCTGAGGGCGTTGGCCCACCGCTTCTCCCTCGACCGGGCCTACATCATCGACATCATACCTCAGATGGCCGATGCCTATGCGGCGGAGCTATCACCAGAGATGGGGTTCCCTATTGAGCCAGTGCTACTGGTCGAGCGAGAGCGGGCAGTGCGGGCGTCCGACATCGTCGTCACCGTCACCACCGGCGACCAACCGCTCGTAGAACGCGCCTGGCTGCGCCCCGGGGCATTCGTGGCCCGCCTGGGCTCTTACCAGGAAATCGCGCTGGACGTCATCACATCAGCCGACAGGGTGATCGTGGACAATTGGCATTATGTCCAGTCCCGCATCCCAGAGTTGAAGACACTCGCTGAGCAGGGAAGATTCACATTTGAGGATATCCACGCCGAGTGGCCTGACATCGTGTTCGGCAAAAAGCCCGGGCGCGAATCCGACGACCAGGTCATCGTGTACATCGCCCTGGGCATCTGGGGAGAATACGCAGCCATCCTGCCCGAGGTCTACCGGCGGGCGCTGGCACGGGGGCTGGGCAAGCGACTGAGTACACCGACAAGTGTCCCATGAATGGCCGGAGGCCAGGGAGCTTTCCGGCTCGCAAACTGAAAGGAGATTACCTTGCCTTACGGATACAACGGCAAAATCCTGCACGCAGATCTTACAACGGGGACGCTCACCGTAGAAGAACCTACTGAGGAATTCTACCGCAAGTACCTGGGTGGGCAGGGTATCGGCATGTACTACCTGCTCAGGGAGAGCCCCGGCGGCGTCGATCCCCTTTCCCCGGACAGCACCTTGGCGGTCACGCTCAGTGTCGTCACTGGTGCTGCCATATCTGGACAAAGCCGGGTGATGGTGAACGCCAAATCCCCTCTCACCGGATCGATTGGCGACGCCCAGGCCGGCGGCTTCTGGCCCGCCGAGGCCAAGGCTGCTGGATTTGACGCAATTATCATCAAGGGCAAAGCCGACAAGCCGGTCTACCTCTGGCTGCACGACGGCGAGGCAGAACTGCGCGACGCGACCCATCTATGGGGTCGGGTCACCGGTGACGTCGATGCCGCGATCCGGGATGAGCTGGGCGATCCCAAAATCGAGGTCATGCAGATCGGTCCCGCCGGCGAAAAGCTGGTGCGCTACGCCTGCATCATCAACATGGCCAACCGGGCCGCCGGCCGCACCGGCATGGGTGCGGTGATGGGCGCCAAGAATCTCAAGGCCATCGCGGTGCGGGGCAAGAAGAAGCCGCCTATTGCCGATCGGAAAGCACTCTCCTCCTTGGCCAAATGGGGGGCAAAGCACTTTCCCGAGTCAGATGTCTATGGCATGGGCTTGTTCGGCACGGCCGAGGTGCTATCTCCCCAAAATAAGGCTGGTGGACTGCCAACCCGCAACTGGGATAGTGGCGTCTTTGAGGGATTCGAGGCTCTCGACGGCAGCACCATGTCTGAAACCATCCTGAAGGAGCGCGACACCTGCTACGCTTGCGTGGTCCGCTGCAAGCGGGTCGTCGAGATCACCGAGGGGCCCTACACCGTAGACCCCCTGTACGGCGGCCCCGAGTATGAGACGCTCGCCACATTCGGCTCCTACTGTGCCGTCTCTGATCTGGCTGCGGTAGCCAAGGCCAACGAGATCTCCAATATGTACGGCATCGACACCATCACAGCAGGCGCGACCATTGCCTGGGCCATGGACTGCTTTGAACAGGGCATCATCACTGCCGAGGATACCGGCGGCATCGAGCTTCGCTACGGTTCTGCCGAGGCCATGGTAAAGATGACCGAACTGATCGCCAAGAGGGAGGGATTCGGCGATCTATTGGCGGAGGGCATGACCCGGGCAGCCAGCAGCTTCGGACCGGAGGCAGAAGCGCTGGTCACCGCGGTAAAGGCAAATCCGATGCCGGCACACATGCCGGAGGTCAAGCGCTCGCTGGCCCTCATCTACGCCGTGAATCCGTACGGCGCGGATCACCAATCCCACGAGCACGATCCTTCCTACGCGGACTATCCCGAGCGCATGGCTGAACTCGGTTTGATGGATCCCCAACCTGACGACGTGCTCAACGAGGAGAAGGTGCGCTACTCCATGGTCACCCAGCACCTTTACAGCGCGCTGAACACCATCGGTGTATGCCAGTTTGTCTGGGGGCCATCTTGGCAGCTATATGGTCCTGAACAACTGGCAGAGATGGTGCGCGCCGTGACCGGCTGGGACATCACCTTGCAGGAGCTGGTGACCGCCGGCGAGAGGGCGCTGAACATGATGCGCGCCTTCAACGCTCGCGAGGGGTTCACCCGTGCCGAAGACAAGCTGCCGCCCAAGCTCTTCAAGCCGCTGGAAGGCGGCCCGTCGGACGGCATCGCCATCACCGAGGACGAGCTGGCATTTGCCCTATCGACCTACTATGCCATGTGCGGATGGGATAGCGAGGGCCGACCCAGGAGGGATAAGCTGGAGGAACTGGGGCTGGGATGGGTGGCCGATGAGGTAGAGGCAGACTAATCGGGACAGAGGACGGGGCAGGCCGATTGGCATCTGTCGGCCCGCCACCTTTTATCGGAGAAGGAGAACCTCACATGAAAATCGTTGTTCTGGGTGGCGCGGGTCTCATGGGCCGCATCGCGGTGAAAGATCTTGCCGCCAGTGGTAGCACACAGCAGATTGTGATCGCCGACCGCGACACAGATCTGGCCCACAAAGTGGCCGATCTGCTCCCGAAGGGCCGATCCAAGGTCGAGATCGTCAAGACCGATGTCACGGATCGCGCCAATCTGGTGGAAGCCCTGCGCGGTGCCGACGCCGTTCTGAATGCCGTGCACTACTACTTTAACCTGGAGGTGATGCGAGCCTGCCTGGAAGTGGGTGCGCACTATACCGACCTCGGCGGCTTGTTCCACCTGACGCGCAAGCAACTGGAGTTGCACGACGAGTTTGCAGCAGCGGGGCTGACTGCTGTGCTATGCATGGGCAGTGCGCCGGGCGTTCCCAACGTGCAGGCCCGCTATGCGGCAGACCGTCTCGATACTGTAGAGTCCATCCGCATCTATGACGGAATCCTTCCCTTGACAGGTGACGATGTGCGCTTTGGCTACGCCATCCCCACCATCATCGACGAGCTGGTGATGCCGCCCATGGTCTTCCGCGACGGCGAATTCAGCGCGGCGGAACCGCTGTCTGGAGAGGAGGACTACTGGTTCGAGCCGCCGGTAGGGCTGCTGCGCTGCCACCTCTCGTTGCACTCCGAAGTTGCCACGCTGCCGGTCAGCTTCAAAGAAAAGGGCATCCGCGAGTGCTTTTTCAAGATCAACTACTGGGGCATGAGTCCCGAAGCCTTTGCCAAGGTCAAGCTATTGGCCGACCTAGGATTTGCCGGCTCTGAGCCTGTGGAAGTCAAGGGCGCGCAGGTGAAACCACGGGACATGTTGGTCACGCTCTTGGCTGATTATATCCCGCCACTGGACGCCTTTGTGCAGGAACCGGCAGACCCTACACGCTGGACAAAAGAGATCGTCACCGAGATCAGCGGTATCAGGGATGGAGAGCCACGCACCTACCGCATGGGGACGCTAACACCCATCGGCTCGCTGCCGACGGGCGTGGCCCCCTCGATCGCCGCCCAGTGGCTGGCAGCCGGTCGCGTTCAGGGGCCAGGCGTCTTTGCGCCAGAAGTCGCCCTCGATCCCGTGACCTTCTTTGCCGAACTGGCCGAGCGCGGCATCATTACCCAGGCTATGGTAACGGAATCCATAAAACCATAGCCTTCTT
>JASFLR010000334.1:0-4676 GCA_050117995.1 Anaerolineae bacterium | reverse complement strand
CGGCTGGCAACGCGGTCTGCGGCCAGCTCCGCACCCCAGACCATTCCTGCCCGCGCGATGCTCAGCGCCAGGAATCCAACCAGCAGGTACAGGACATCACCGAATTCCCTGCCGTCCAGGAATACCTGGCTCACCACCAGGCTCAGAAGGTATGCCTGCACGACGACCATAGCCCCGCCCCCTGCTCCAAGCGCTATGGCCAGCGCCAGAGGGCCTTCCGCTGTCTGCGCCCGGCGCAAGAGCCGTCTGTCAAACCTGATCGGCGATGCGCCGCGAGGCCGAGGGAAAGAGTTGTCCATCCTAGGCCCCAATCCTTCCCACCAGCATCGCCTGCCAGAGGTCGGTGGGAAAGGTAATCGACTCTCCCCTGGCCTCGGCTTCTGCGAGTGCGGTCGCGATCCGGCGCAGCCCGGCGGCATAGGCCTCGTCGCTCAGCAGGGCGAGCTGCGAGCAGGCATCCTTTTGCAGGAATGGATCTGCGTAGATCCCCCGGTCCAGCTTGTGATCCTCGATCCGCTCCACAAGCCGCCACTCGATCTGCTCAAAGCCAGCTTCGATCATCCAATCTGCTGCCATGCCCCACGACGGGAAGCGATCCAGGTCGGTCTCGTACGTTCCGGGGAAGTAGTCATAGATGTACCAGCCGTGGCGGTGCGCGCGGGGATCGCTGCCTATTACTACCAACGAGCCGCCGGGCCGCAGCAGGCGCCGTACCTCGAAGATGAAATCCCGTTGCCGTTGGAAGTGGTGGATAGCGTTGACGCAATAGACCAGATCGGTGCAGGCATCGCCAAAGGGAAGACAGCAGGCCCGTCCGTGCACCAGATAGAGCGGCTCGCCCCGTGCTTGGGCTTGGGCCAGCATGCCCGCCGAGAGATCCAGCCCGAATAGCATCCCGCTGGCAGAACGTAGGCCCGCGAGCCAGTGCCCGGTGCCACAGCCCACTTCGACGATGCGCTCCTTGCCCCGAGCGAGAGCTTGAAGCTCCTCAGCGATCCCCATCTGTCCGCTGCCATGGATGTAGCGCTGGTCGTAGCTGGGCGCGATGCGGTCATAGTCGACCTGCTTATCTGACATCTCCGTATCCTGTCCCCAAACGCCCCATCAGGACCATCGGTCTATTGACCTGTGGCGCATTCTGGGGTACAATGGGCGCGTCATCTGGCGGCCTGCTCCGGTTTCGCGAGAGCTGCCTTGGAGCCGAGTTCCGCCCGAGAGGCGATATAGATGCCAGCCAGCACCATGGATCCGCCAATGGCAGTAGGCCAGGTGATCGCCTCTTCCAGTAGAAGGTAAGCCAGTATCCCAGAGCCGACTGGCTCTGCCAGAGTAATAATCGCGACAAAGGTCGCCGACAGGTAGCGCAACGCCCAGTTTAGCGTCGAATGGCCCACAATCTGCGGCCCGAGGGCCAGGGCTAGCACCCAGGCGTAGGAATTCAGACTGTAGCCAAACATGGGCTGGCGCGCTATCAGGACGATGATCACGAGGGTCACCATCGCCACACCATATACCAGGGCTATATAGGTCGTCAGGGAGCGGCGAGCGCGCACTCTGTAGCCAATCATGAGGTAGCCAGCTACAAAGATAGCACCGGCTAGCGCCAATACGTCACCCATCAACTGGTCCTGTCCCTGACCCAGATCGCCCCAACTGATGACGACGCTTCCGGCGGCGGCCAGGATGATGCCCGCGATCAGAAGTGCGCTCGGAGGCTCGCGCAGCAGAAACCAGGAGCCCAAACCGACAAAGACGGGACCCATCGATACCAGCACGACCGAACTCGCGACGGAGGTATAGCCCAGAGACGCAATCCAGGTGGCAAAGTGCAGTCCCAGAAACACGCCAGACGCCACCAACAGCGTCCATTCTTTGCCAGAGAGGTCCTGGATCTCATCGCGGCGGGTGACCCAGGCGTAGGGCAACAGGATCATGGAGGCAAAGATCAGCCTCCAGGCAGCGATCCCAAGGGACGCCATGCCCGATCCCTGGGCAAAGCGGATCAGGATAGAGGCAAGCGAGACGGCTACAATGCCCACGCACAGGCTGAGCACAAGACGAGTGCGAGAGATTTCCACGGTCGACTCCCTGTCTACCGGTTGAGTGGCACCATTATACCAGGGATTCGCGCCGGGGGAAAGCAGGAAACGGGACTATTGGACCAGATCAGGGAAAAGATTAGGGCAGCGCGCACCAAGCTGTTGGCAGTGGTGGAAGGTCTGGATGAGGTCGCGTGGGATTGGCAGCCCGGTGATGGCCGCTGGTCGGCGCGTCTGACGCTGGCTCATGTGGGCTCGGCGCACTGGAGTCATCTGGAGGTGGCGCGAGGTTTGGTCGAGGGGCAGACGATCGACCTGCCTGGATTTGAGTTGAACGAGTGGAACGAGGCCCGCGTGGCAGAGCGGGCTGACTGGTCGCCTGGGGAGATATTGGCCGACCTGAACGCGGCGCAAGACGCTACTCTGGCGTTTATGGCGGAATTGGAAGCGAAAGATCTTGAGGCCCGTGGTGTGCATCCGGCGCTAGGGGAGGTGAGCGCGGGCCAGGTATTGGGCGTCATCGCACTGCACGACAGTCTGCACCGGCGGGACATCCTAAAGCTGTTGCGCGAGATGCGTGAATAGCCTCGCGCGGAATGGGGGGACAGAGATGAAAAAGGTGATTGGCATCCTTGTTGTATTGGCGTCGATTGGGCTCTTGGCCTGCATGGCTTCGTCAGCCGCCGCTGACAACAGCCGCATTAGACTGCTTAGTCCCCCACCGAAGAATGGGCTGGAGCTGAAAGTTGGCGAAAGCTATACCTTCGAGATTATGGTCAAAGAGGGCGATGCGTTTGTGCTGGCCATGGCCATGCCAGACGCCTACTACCCTGGGCGGAGCATCATCTGGCACGGCAATGATATTATCCATCGCGACGACTCGGGTCTTTTACAGCTCACAATGACGGCCACCAGCTCCACGGCTGACCTGGAAGCCGTCAGCGACTGGCCAGAGCCAGGCACATCCTGGCCCGATGGCGTGGCCCCTGTTTCGATTGTCGCAGGAGTGCGTTTTGTCGGGGGGGAAGTGCTCACCGAGCGGTTCGACTTTTACGTAGTAGTGCCCTGAGTGATATTCTGGCTAAATGATTGTGGGGCCCGCACCGCCTGTTCGCGGCGGTGCTCGGCAGATCCCTGCAAATTTCAGTGCCTGGCACCGGATCTTCCATGCGGGTGCGATCCAGTCTGAACTAGACCTCGACCACCTCGACCTTGATGTCGCCATTTTGGATGGCGACACGCAAGTAGTGGTGGAATGCCGCGGGATGCTCGGAGCTGTAGAGGGGCGCGCCAGCCCCACCGGTGATCACATAGGTCACGCCATCTCGCTCTTCGTGGGCATAGGCGTGGATGTGTCCCGCAAAGACATAGTCCACTTCCTGTTCGACCATTAGATCCGTAAAGCTGTCATTGCCGTAGGCCATGATATGGTCGGTGCCATCGGGATCAAAAGGAGGATGGTGCAAAAAGACCATCTTGATCGCCTGCCGGCTAGCGCTCAGGTCTTCACGCAGCCATGCCAGTTCGCTGGCGCTGATCCCCCCGTTATGGCTGTCAGCCATGGCAAAGTGGATATCACCCCGGTCAAATGAGTAGTGGGACGCAGGCGCGCCGCTGTAGGCCAGGTACCCCTCCAGCTTGCCATTCAGACCATCGTGGTTCCCGGGCACCGGATAGAAGGGGAGCGCAAAGCCCTCCATGATCTGCGCAAAGTCCTGCCATTGGGCATCGGTGCCTTGGTTGACCAAGTCGCCGGTGTGCACCAGAAACGCGCTGCCATCTCCCGCAACTGCCTCTAGCACACGGCGAAAAACCTTGGGCCCATCGCGGCTGTCGCCTGCGACGGCAAAGATCTGCGATGGGATGGCACTCGACGGGGTAATTGTGGTTGTGGGCGTGATGGTTGGCGTTGCCGTGGCAGGGTCAGGCCCGGCAGCCGGCCCTGTGGGTTCCAGAGTTGGTACCGGCAGGGCAGGCGACGTCGGCGATGCCTCACTAGTGGGCGATGCCTCGCCAGTAGGCGCGGCCTCGCTGGTAAGCGAGGGGGCGGGGGTCGGCGAAGGGAGTGGGGTCCAGGTGGGCCATGGCGTGGGTGTGGGGACGGGCGGCTGCAAAGCGACGATGATTAGACTGAGGACCATGCTCACCGCGATCAGGCCGCTGATGATCATGATGACAGTCTGGCTAAAGCTCCGCTTCTGACTTTTGCGACTGCGTTTGCTCACAAGAACGTACCTCCCAGAAAAAACGACCTCGCCGATTCGGCCCGGCTCCGGTCGCTGAACTTGACGCTTGCCTGAATGCTGACCGATTATACCACAGCTGGGTCTCCGCGCAACTCAACGGCTAGGCTTTACGCGTCCTCAGCGTGTGTCGTGCCGGAGCATCTGGCGGCACGCCCGCCTGTACAGCCCAGGTGACACAGCTTAAGGAAAGTCGCTTGACAGACGCGGGACCGCCAAGCTTGGAGCTCCGTCTCGGGGCGACAGGCAGCACCAGGAGCGCGCAACGCCCCCGAGACGGGACTGTGAGCGTCGGTGGAGACCGGATCCTGGACTTTGCAGGGCCGTAGCCCAGGTGCCAGGGTTGCTGCATTCCCCCTTGACGGGCGGGCGGAGGCAGACTCGTACCTCTCGC
>JASFLR010000333.1:0-4681 GCA_050117995.1 Anaerolineae bacterium | reverse complement strand
AAACAAGGTTGACACAAAATGCGGCCTGGGATGGTGTTCCTGCCTGGTCGCCAAATGGTGAGTGGATCGCGTTCGTGTCCGAGCGAGGCGGCGACCGTTCACTTTATCTAATGAGCCCTTCTGGGGCTGAAGTGAAGTGGCTTGCGAATACTACATTGTATGCGTATCCTGGTTGGTCGCCGGACAGCCGACAAATAGCCTACGGGTTCGAATCAGGCCGCAGCAGCGAGTATCAGATCTACATCGTTGACGTTGAGAGTGGCACCACCAAGGGGCTGACCAATCGCTCAGGCGTTGACTCGTACCCAGTTTGGCAGCCGGGACGGTAGATTCACCCTGCTCTCGCCCTCGGCTGCCTGCGATACTCCGGCTTCTCCATCACAAAGCCAGACTTATCGTCGCTCGAGTCTAGATCGCCTTGTCGAACAGCTTGCGGGCGTATGCATCTTTGCAGAATGCGAGAAGTGAAAGATGCCACTTCCGAGTGCCACGGCTTGCCGAGACAGATACTCTGGTGTATAATGGCGAAGCCAAACGGTCACCTCATCATCCATGCAACGCGAGTCATTTTCGTCATTCTGGCATCCCCGACTACTGCCAACCGCTAACCAGAAGCTTTCCGCCTGGCCTGATCTCGTTCCTCTGTAGTGTACGCCGCCCTGGATCTTCAGCCCAGGCTTCTGGGAGATGAGGCCAAGCTGTACGGTAGAACTTGATCTCACACTTATAGCCAAGGTCCTCTCGATCTAGGAGACAGTAGAGCCTCAAAGAGGTTACAGCCCAGGAGGAATCAGCCATGGATGGTCTGATGATCAGATTTGGCGTGGTCGATGATGCCTACATCGTCGATCTGTCTGGCCCGGCCGTTGGCGCGGCGCGTGGCGAGTTTTCTTGCCCCTACGACCAGGCAACCTGGTCTGCCATCTTTCGTGCTCTTACGCCCGGCTACCGCCCTGACCCAGCCGTCGACACGCTGCTACAGCCACTCGGCACTCCGCCCAAGTTGCTCAAGACGGTAGGTAGCATCCTGGCAGAAGCGTTGTTGAAAAGCGACCCAGTCCGTAGGCTGTTTGACATCGCTGTTACAAGGGGCGTGAAGAATCGTGTCACAGTTCCTATTGAGCTACGATTCGGTGATGGCTGCGACGCCGTGGCTATGCTGCCGTGGGAACTGCTTCACTACGAGGGTCGCTTCATCGTCGCCGACACCACGGTGGCCCTCAGTCGCTACCCTGAGGCTCCCATTCCGCCGACGCCTGGCCAGGCTGAGCTACCCCTGCGTATGCTGTTGGTCCTCTCTGAGCCACTGGATGCTGGCTCAATTCTGTTGAGGCAAGCACGCTATGAGCTGCTGCACGGTCTCCGGCGACTCGACGAGCAGGGTGCAATCATTGTGGACGAGTTACACCCTCCTACTTTCCAGACGCTGACCGAGGCACTGACGACCGGTTCGTACCAGGTGTTGGTCTTCTATGGTCACGGCAGCTATCACGAGGGACAAGGTCACCTGCTGTTTGAGAACGAGTTCGGTGGCGGGGCGTGGATCAGTGCACAGGAGTTGGGCATTGCCCTACGCAACTCTGATGTGCGCCTGGTTTTGCTTGGCGCCTGCGAGTCTGCCGCCACCCAGCAGGCGGCTGGCGAGATGGATCTGGTATCCAAACCAGACCTCTGGAGCCGAACCTCCACGACACTGGTGCGGGCAGGGGTGCCCATGGTCATCGGCATGCAAATGGGCATGCGTGTTAATGCTGCATTAGCCTTCTTTCGCCAATTCACGCTCTCGGTTGCTGCTGGCAAGTCCATCATCGCCTCCGTGGCCGATGCCCGCAAGCCACTGACAGAGCAGCGGTACGACTCTGCCTGGTTCATTCCTGCATTGTACGGCCGACCGGATGATGCCTACCGCCTCTTCGACCCGGACCAACAACTTCCAGCGGATACGGCAGACGTGCGCGGTCGCATGAAGGCCGAGCAACGCGAGATCGATCGCCTGGAGCAAGAAGTTAGCCGGCTAGGCAGTCTGAGCAATCCCGGCGAGATAGCCAAGCTGCGTGCGGCCAAGGGTCGCTTTGTTCAGGCCCGTGCTGAGCTGGCGCGCCGCACACCTGGAGGCTACATGTCCGCGACCAGCCTGTTGTACGGTGTGCCATCCAATCCCGCCTTCGTTGGGCGCCAGAAAGAGATCATGCAGGTTGGACAGTCACTCGAGCGAGAGCATCCTGTGGTCATCTGGGGGACCGGTGGCATTGGCAAGACCGCGTTGGCTGTTGAGGTAGCTCGACGACAGGGTTGGCGCTATGCAACCGGTGTTCTTTGGATCGACTGCCGGAGCAAACCGTCCTTTGAGACTCTCCTTGAGCGGATCGCGGCCTTTTGCGGCATCACAAGGCCTGATAAGATCCCTTCAGCAAACAAGGAGGCTACCGTGCGCGCCGCGCTGGCCAATCTGGAGGGGCCTTGCCTGCTCATCTGGGACAATGCCGAGAGTGTATGGGACAATCAGGATGTCCAGCAGTTCATACGCAATCGGCCGCCCAATTGTCAGATGCTGCTCACTACCCGGGACAATCCGGAAGAAACCATGTGGAAGGTCATCGAGGTGGGGCCCCTCTCTCGGGATGCCATGACGCAGCTTTTCAGCCAACTGGCACACGCTGCCGGAGTCAAGATCGCTTCAGCACGTGATACGGAGGCTATTCCCTCCATCGTTGACTGGCTAAAGGGCCATCCACTAGCTCTATCTCTCGTCGTCCCACTTGCCGCCAGACGGGGCATCCAGCGCACATGGAACGAGTTGCAGAGGCAGCCGCTCCAGGGGATCGATGCTGCCTTCAAGATTAGCTTTGCGCGTCTGACTGCAGACCAACAGCGTCTTTTCGCCCGTCTCAGCGTCTTCACCATCCCCTGGGACTGGGAAGTTGCCGAGGCAATGCTGCCTGGTGCTGAGCGCGTGGATGACTCGCTCGATGTGCTGGTGCAGCGATCCTTGATTCAGTTCGATGGCCTCCACTACACCTACCACGCCCTGGTTCGGCAATTCGCGTATGCGCGCCTGCAAGACCTGGAGGAGGTTCAGGCAGCACACAGGCTTGCTGCCGAACTCCTGCAGCGCAGGATCACGGCTCCCGACCACGATGCCACACCGGACCAGATCCGCGAAGAGGTAGATCAGTGGGATAAGGCAGGGGATGTGGAGCAATTCGCTGAGCGCGCGAGCGCTCTGAGGTCCGAGGTACATCGTCTGGGCTATGCCGAGGTGGGCACCCGTCTCGATAGGGCTCTGACCCGCCTCAGTGAAGAACCAGACGCTCGTGTTGATCTCCGTGAGAAGCTGCTAGACAGCCATGCGTCCGCTGCGAGTTTCGTATCGCGACATGATGAGGCAATACAGTGGTATGGAAAACTGCTAGAGATCCTGAAGGAACAGAAAGACGAGTTGGGCCAAGCCAGGACACTACACAACCTTGGCGGGCAGCATCTCAGCAAGGGAGAAACTGATGAGGCGGTTGCCACCTTGAGGGAGTCGCTGGCCATATTCGAGCGCCTGGGTGATCAGGCTGGAGTCGCCATGGTTGAGGCCTCTCGGGCTCGTGTGCACCGTCAGATTGCGCAGTGGGACGAGGCTGACCAGCACTACTGCAGAGCACTCGAAACCTACCGAAAGATACAGAACCTTGAAGGCGAAGCCGCCACGCTCAATGACATGGCCGTCTTGCGCAGGGCTCAGGGAAAACCAGGGGAAGCCATCGATCTCCACAAGCAAGCACTCGGGATCTATGAGAAGCTTGATGATGGCCAAGGCATTGGCCTCACACTGCACCTTATGGGCGGGACGTACCATAGTGCAGGCATGCTCGATGAAGCTCAGACAGCCTGGCGGAAGGCCCAGTCGCAGATGCAGAAGCTTGGTCATCTTCAAGGCGAAGCAGCCGAGTTCCTGAACCTTGGCGCGCTGTTTCTGGAGCAGGAACAGTGGGGGCAGGCCGCTGAGATGTTGGGCAAGGCTCTCGATCTGTACAAACAGGTTGGCGATCTGTGGGGGATTTCGAGTACCAGAGGGAATCTGGCGCTCGTATATGAGAAGCAAGGGAGACACGACGAGGCTTTTGATTCGCTGACCAAGGTCTACCGAGCCAAGAAAAGCATTGGAGACACCGAAGGCACTGCGGAGGCGGCGTTCAATCTGGGCAAGGCCCACCAACGTAGAGGGGAGATCCAGCAAGCGCTGACACTCTTTCAGACGGCCTTCGAGTTGTTTCAGCGCAAGGAAGACAAGCGAAGCAAGCATAACCTTGCGGCCGTCTCTGAAGTGCTGGCCGATGCGCTCCTGCAGCTCAGGAACTGGTCAGCAGCAATTGCATATTACCAACATGCCATCATGCTGAGACAAGAAGTGGATCCGTCCCGCGACAGATCCAGAATGGTGCACAACCTCGGAGTTGCTCATTATATGCTCGGCGATGAATACTCGGGCAACGGCGACGTCGAGCATGCGAAAGCATCGTTAGCAACGGCATACAGGCTTATGTCTGCAGTCCAGTCACCCAACCTGGAGCAGGTAGGAAGAGCCTTTGTAGCGCTGTTTGAAAGTGTGGCAGATGCACAGGCATACCTCCAATCACATATGAACAATCAATCCTAGGAGGGAGCCAACTGCAAGAATTGCCGCAACCGCTCT
>JASFLR010000332.1:0-4694 GCA_050117995.1 Anaerolineae bacterium | reverse complement strand
CAGTGCACGCGACTGCAATGGAGTGGGGTGGAAAACGCCTACCTGGTCAGGCTGAGCGACGTAGGACCTGTAGGCCCGTCTGGACAGGTCGATGTGTGTCTGGACGCTACCAAGACCCACACCCTGCGCGCAACAGGAGCCGGAGGCTCGGTTGAGAAGAGCGTCACCATCACGGTCCAGGATCCGTCCGGTCCGACTATCGAGTATCTCCGGGTTATCCCCAGCATCATCTCGCCAGGTGCCTGCGCCCAGCTAGAGTGGGGCAAGGTCGAGAACGCCATATCAGCCGAGATAGAGCCGGGCATCGGCGGGGTAGGCACGCCAGGAGAGCAAGAGGTGTGCCCAACCACCACGACAACATATATTCTGTCCGCTCAAGATGCCAGTGGCACCAGCGTAGCCCAGACGACACTTATAGTCTCGGGCGGGGCAGAGCCCAAACCTGTGATCTCTTTCTTTACCGCCAATCCCGTCAACATCCAGGCTGGCGAGTGCACGACATTGAGTTGGGGCAAGGTGGACTATGCCACGTCGGTGAGCATCGATCGCAATATCGGGGGCGTAGCCTCGCCTGATTCCAGGGAAGTCTGTCCCGGAGCCACGACCACCTACCTGATGACAGCCTTGGGCCCCGGGGGGGTGACAGAGTCCGAACAGACCGTGAACGTCTCACCGGTGCGGCTAGTGGATCTGCCAGACCTCGTGATCGAGTCGGTCCTTTTTGAGCCCAACCCCTGCTATCGCCAGCAAAAGTGCAAGGTCAGGGTAAAGGTGCGCAATGATGGCCCGGTCGATGCCGGGCACTTTGTCGTGGGCTGGGCACCAGAGGGCGAGGGCCAGATTACTGTGGAATGGGATCTGGATAGCCTGGGCGCCAATGAGGAGAGGGAACTGGTCTATACCTGGATCCCCTCCCGCGTCAATCCCGAGTGGTGGACTGAGGCCGTAGTCGACATGAGCGATGAGGTGAACGAGATTGCAGAGGGAATCGCCGCCAACAGCCTCGTGCAGTTCATCACCGTGCTTGAGCGCTGACGCTGCGTCGCCCCGTGGCGATGTCCGCGGCCCTATTCGACGGTCACGCTCTTGGCCAGGTTGCGCGGCTGGTCCACGTTCCTCCCCAGCTTCATAGCCACGTGATAGGCGACCAATTGCAACGGGAGCACCGTCAATACCGGTGTGAGCAAAGGGGATACCGGCGGAATATACACGACATGATCTGCCTTTGAGCCAATCGAGTTGTCCCCCTCGGTTGCCACAGCAAAGACCCTGCCCTGGCGAGCCTTGACTTGCTCGATCTGGCTGCCCATCTTGTCGTACACACCATCCCTCACGGCGATGACCACTACCGGCATATCCCTGTCGATCAGCGCAATGGGCCCGTGTTTCATCTCGCCAGCCGGGTATCCTTCGGCATGAAGATAGCTGATCTCTTTCAGCTTGAGCGCTCCCTCCAGCGCGATCGGATAATTAATTCCACGAGCCAGGTATAGGCAGTCCGCCCTACGGAGCTCACCCGGCTGGTCGTCCCGCCGATCCCGCAGTTGGATTACCTTGAGGAAGCGATCTGCAAGCTCCACACAGCCGTCTTCCTGGGCAAGCACCTCGCCCACCAGGGCGGGAAGCCTGGTCAGATCGCGCACCAGTGCTGCGCTTTGGTCCGCCGACACCGTGCCTCTCAACTGGCCCAGGTAAAGGCCTAACAGATACAGGTCAACCAGCGAAGCGACAAATGCCTTGGTGCTCGCCACGGCAATCTCTGGCCCGGCGTGCATGTGAATGACACCATCCGACAGCCGGTCGGCCTGGCTGCCGACAACATTCACAATCGACCACAGCTTTGCTTCCTTGCTCCGGGCCTCTTCCATGGCCGCCAGCGTATCCACAGTCTCACCGCTTTGGGTGATGGCCAGCACCACAGTCTTGTCGTCGACCAACGGGTCTCGATAGCGGAATTCTGAAGCATAATCTACTTCTACCGGTATGCGAGCCAGCTTTTCAATGATATACTTGCCCACACGACCAGCATAGACCGAGGTGCCGCAGGCAACGATCACGATCTTGGCAATCTCCTGCACGTCCGCGGTTGTCAGGGGCAGATTCTTCAGGAAAACCTCTCCCGTCTCAAAATTCACCCGATCACCGATAGTGAAGGTGACCACCATAGCCTGTTGCTTGATCTCCTTGAGCATAAAGGTGGGAAAAGGCTCCTTGATCGCGTCCTCCAGCCTCCATGGCACGCTATGACTCTGCTTGAGCACCGGGAAACCATCCAGATTCCAAAACTGCGCGCCATCTGCGGTCACCACAGCCATCTCGCCGCTCTCCAGATGGATGACTTGTTGCGTATGCGGCAGGATGGCAGGGATATCCGAAGCAACAAACATCTCTCCCTGGCCTATGCCCACAGTCACGCCACCGGCGTGGCCCAGGCGCGCCGCCACCAACTTGCCTGGATCGAGAGCACTCATCACCACGATGGCGTGCGCGCCCTTGATCTCGTGCAGTGCGTCCTTGACCGCAGAAGCCAGATCAGCGCCAAGTCGTAACAGATCCTCAACGAGGTGGACGATTACCTCGGTATCCGTCTCCGAGGTAAAGCGATGTCCCTTGTCCTCGAGTTTCTGGCGAAGGGCGTGATGGTTTTCCACGATCCCGTTCTGAATGACGACCGTCTGGCCCGTACAATCGACGTGGGGATGGGCATTGACCTGTGAGGGCTTGCCGTGGGTTGCCCAGCGAGTGTGACCGATGCCGATCTCTCCAGCCAGTGGTTGCTCATGCATGAGCTTGGCCAGATTTTCCAGCTTGCCCATGTCGCGGCGGACCGCGACCTGACCTTGGTGAAGCACGGCAATGCCTGCCGAGTCATAGCCCCGATATTCGAGACGCTGCAGGCCCTGAAAAACGATGGGGGCCGCCTCACGGCCCCCCACATATCCGACAATACCGCACATGTAGTTCCCTCCTGATCGGTCTGTGAGTTGTGAAGCACAGGCAACGAGCCCGAGTCTGCTTGGTCGCTGCCAGAGGCCATTGCGCTTGCCCTTTGTCCCGCCGGTTGCCCAGTGGTTTTGTCCGGTGCGCTCAATCCCAGGAGGGGAAGAGGCGGACCATGGCCTTGGCCCGGGAGGCATCCGCCGATCTGGTCGATTTTCCGCCAGGTCTCTTCTGGCCCTGGCGTTAGCCCCGCCTTGTAGGGGGGTACCTCCTCCTCGTCAACCCTGCCGCTCACACACGGCAGCAGGGTCCAGGCGCTATCTTCCCCGAGTTTTTCTAGTCTATCCGGTTTGGTACCGGTGTGTCACCCCCTTTCACCCCAGTTGGGGAATCCTTGCAGGTCGGAATCGGCAAGCTGAGCAACTCGATCCGGTCTGTGATAGTGTACCACATAGCCTATGAACATGGCAAGCGCCCCTCATGGTAACAGATGAAGGTCGAAGCCGGGTTAAGATGCGGTTAGAAACAGGTTTGAGTTTTCCGGCAGGCCGTGCGCGTCTCCCGCCGCATCTGGTGCGTCACGACTCGTGCACCTCCACCGCCTCGCGCCCCCGCATGAATGCCTGGCGGTTGAGCTCTACGTACTTGGGTGGAACCCGGGCCTCGATCACCTCTAACCAGGTCCCTACCGGAATGTCAAGAAATGTCGACATCGCACCGATCAAGACTACATTGGCCGCTCGCGTGTTGCCCAGATCGCTGGCAATCCCAGTGCCCGGAACCAGGTGAAGGCGATCGGTCAGGGCCCCATATACCCTATCCAGGTCCGCTTCAGCAGGATACTGTGCCCCGCCAGAGGTAACCGTGATCGGTTTGATGGTGTGTTGGTTGACAATCGCCGCGCCGCCCGGTCGCAGGTACTCCGCATAGCGGAGCGCTTCAGCTTCTTCAAAGACCAGCAGTATATCGGCCTCACCGAGACCGATGAGAGGCGAACGAACTTGCTCTGCATCCCAGCGGACGTGCGTATTCACGCTGCCACCCCGCTGTGCCATCCCATGCACCTCTGACTTCTTCACGTCGAATCCAGCTGCCAGCGCCACTTCGGCCAATATATTGCTCGCCAGGATGGTCCCCTGACCGCCAACCCCCGCCAGCAGGAAATTGTAGCTCTTGCCCATGACTGTTTCCCCCTGCCTTGCCGTCGCTAGTCCCGAGATTCCAAGGCAATCTGATCGCGAAAAAGGATCGCCTTGCGCGGGCACACCTGTGCGCACACCTCACAACCGGTGCACAGCCGCTCATCGATCAGGGCTTTGGGCCGCTGTGTTTTCTCATCCAGCTCGTCGCTCTTGAGAATAGCTGGGCAGCCGATGCGGAAGCACATGGTACAGCCATTGCACTTCTCAGCAATCACCGCCAGTGGCAGCCACCGCTTGCGCGCACTGGGCAGCAGCGCACACTCGTCTCGGGCGATCAGCACGCTCGGTCCCTCCGTACTGAGGAACTCCTTCAGTGTCTCGTCCAGCGCTTTGACATCAAAGGCCGGCACCGTCTTGACCCGTTCAATACCCAGAGCCCGCACCAACGGTTCCAGTTCCAGCGGCGGCACCTCCTGCTTCTGCAAGGTCATGCCCGTGCCAGGATTTCCCTGGTGTCCCGTCATGCCGGTAGTCCGGTTGTCGAGGATAATGGTCAGCACATCACTCCGGTTATAGGCCACATTGGCCAGTGCCGGCATGCCTGTGTGGAAA
>JASFLR010000331.1:0-4703 GCA_050117995.1 Anaerolineae bacterium | reverse complement strand
CGCAAAGAAAGCAAATCCGGCCAGTGCTACATCCGTCAGGCTCAAGGCCCAAACTCTGCTCTCTTGCGACAGTAGCCGGGGGGCTGCCAGATAAAGCAGGGCGTGTATAGCCGCTATCAGGACCAGCCAGAGCGCCAGCTGATACTCACCGCGTATCACCGCCTCAAGCGGCAGAAACAGCAAGGTCAGCCTGTAGAACCAGACCAGGACCTGCTCTATGCTATTGTCTGGCATCTCAGAGAAGCTCGAAACACTCATTTCTTATACTCGCTGCCCGCGACCCATGCAACAGGCAGCATCTACTCTCACACAGACTGCCACAGAACAGTCGCCCATCCACATCTAGGCGCTCCGCCTTGCCTCTGCCGCCACCTCAGTGATCTCACGGATATCCGCGAACGGCGCGCTATCGTGATAAACCAATCCGATCGCCAGCGTCATCAGATCTGCTTGGCGCGGGCCACCTTCCCCGCCGCCGATCTCAATATAGCCGCGCTCTCGATCCTTGAAATTGTAGAAAGATCCCACCTCCGCGCCAAAGCGCTCCGCGAGTTCTGTCTTGATCCTCTGAGCTGCATCTGGCGTGCTGATAATGATAAAGTCGTCCCCTCCAGAATGCCCAATGAATTCCGAGCCCGCCCCCACTCTGTCCACAGTCTCCGAGATTAGCATGGCTGCGAAGCGCAGTACGTCATCGCCAGCAACAAAGCCATAGACGTCATTGAACTCGTCCAGGTGGTTGACTCCCACATAGAGCACTGCCCATCCATCACGGCGGATGAGTTGCCGCAACTGCTCCTCGATAAGTTTGCTGCTGGGCAGGCCAGTCACAGGACTGGTCAAACTCAGCCATCCCGCACGCCGCAGCGCCCCCTCCACACGCAGCATGAGAAGCTGTAGATCAAACGGCTTGGTAATATAGTCGTCCGCTCCCAGTTCCAAGCCAGCGACCTGATCGCTCCGTTCGTCCTTCTGAGTCAGGAAGATGATAGGAATGTGGCTGGTCCGCAGGTTGCCCCGCAGTCTGCGGCATACCTCATAGCCATCGATATCAGGCAGCAGTATGTCCAAAATCACAAGGTTGGGAAGCGCCCGCCGGCATATCTCCAGGGCTTCTTCACCACGCGTAACGGAAACTGTGTCATATCCTTGCGCTTCGAAGTAGATCTCCAACATCGTAGCAATGTCGGAATCATCTTCAACAATCAGTAGCAACCCTTTGCTCATTCGTGACCTCCTCAAGTACGCAGCAAATAACCCCGCCGCATATCTACCTTCTGTCGGCTCCGGTCCCCCTCTGATGCTGGCACTCACTTCCGAGATGAAATCGCATATTCTGATGCCCTGCCGCCCCTAGCGCGGATAGAGACGGGGATGAAAGCCTGCGTCTGGCCAATTCAGATGATCGCTCTCCTCGTATGAGACGTTGTGTGCGACAACCGCACGCTCATCCGATCGCGCCAGCACCACGTCTGACTCAATCGTCCTCGCCGGATAAATGGTCAGGTCAGCACCGATGCGGCAATGGTGCCCAACGCAGCCTCCCAAGACCGTCATCCCAACCTCCTGCAGCTCCCCACCATGCATCGTTCTCAGCGGCTTTGGGATGAGATTAAAGTCGGTGAAAGTAGTGCCGGCCCCAATGAACGAATCCCGGCCTACCACACAAAACTGCAGGCAGGCATTCTGAGCGACGATAGTATCTTCCATCACAGTTGACATGAATAGAGACGCGCGAAAAGGCAAATAGCAGCGGTCTCCTATGACACTGATCAACAGCTCATTACCATGAAGAATACTTGCATGATTGCCTATAATACAATTCGAGATGACCACACCCGCACCAATATAGACATTGTCGCCGATGACGGTCGGCCCCTGGATCACAGCGGTGGGATCGATCTGAGAGTTACGTCCAACCTTGACCAAGTGCGAGCACGACAAAATCTGTTTGCGCTCCAACAGCGACCGCCACATGATCTGCACTAGCGTACTCAGATCATTTAGGCTTCGCTCCATACGCGCCCCTTTGGCCAGAACTCCAAAAAGGCAATTGGCCACATAGATATGAACCCAATTCTCTATGCAGAGAAAGGCGCGCAGCGGGATCTGGAAGACGAGGTCTCCCTTCTGCGTAGACATGTGGGTGGGGACCCGGTAGGACCCAAACTCATACGCGCCACAATCTATCACCAATGGGCGAGTCATCTCCTCCATACCCCGTGGATAGTACCACATCTGGGCTACGTAGACATTCCCCTCTCTCCTGATTCCGCTCTGGAGAGGCAAGGCATGTGTGGTGATCACCTCGTCATCCAGTGCAAAGGCAACCCGGCATGCCTTGCCCATAGCACGCGCCTGTCCAAGAAACGCCTCGACAAAGGCCTCGTCGAAAAAGAGGTTATCCCTGTAGACCAGTGTCTCCTCGTACTCGACGTCTGGAATCTGGTCGACGGAATCTACTTCTATTTCAGAGTCGCAATATGAGTCAAGAATGTCGTTCTGGTGAAGCCAGAGTGGCTTGTTTAGCACACGCAACTCGCGCGCCGGTTCATTGAAGGGGGGAATCTTTCGTTTGTCCCGAACGATGACTTTTCTCATAGCGGTGTGCTAGTCCAACGGTCTCTTCTCGATGATATACGTACAGCTCGGATCTCCCATTGCTATGCAGCGTATCTCCTCAACCCTGATATTCTTCCCTCCGGTCACCCAATGCAACCCCTCTTGCAGCAGCCCCAGCCCGGCGTGGCAAATTGGCTCATCAGCCGTACGTCCCCAGCATACAGGACACCGATCAATATGATAGAGGAAATGATCCAGTTCCTCTTCAAGCCGCACCACCTGGTCGCTGGTCTTGTTGAAGGTCTCTGCCATGGCGTTGAGCCCGATCTTGATCTTGATACCCAGGGGCAGGAGCCTGAAGGCAAGGTCACTGACACCCAGCACCGCGCCAAAGTCTTTCAATGCATAGTACAGGCCCGCCCGGCCCGCTCGGATCGCCAGTCCTTTCCCTCCACGAGGGCCATACATATCTTCCAGGGCCTGATTAAGTGCTGCCATCTCTTCAAAGCTCCAACCCAGGTCCAAGTTATTGGGAGGATAGTTGTTGATGAGGTGACGCAGCTTGGCAAGATTGAGTACAGCATTCACGCCATTCTTTCCCATCACATCCTCAAGGGCGAGCAGCATCATCCGCCCCATCTTATTGGGCCAGTAGTATTGAGGTCTGGATGCTTCAGCTATCTGTTCCTCAGTCGTCATCCGCATCTGCTCCTGAATAACCGGGTAGGAATCGGAACCTATATCATCAATCAGCCAGAAAGCCTATCGCTGTCGAAAAAAAGTCCTCTGGTTCATCCAACATGGGAAAGTGCCGTGCCCTATCCATGAGTTTCAGACGTGAATCGGTAACCAACTCGAGAAGTTCTGCCTGCCGCGGATCCACAACCTTGTCACCCCGCCCATACACACCCAACACAGGCATCTGAAGCGCATGCAACTTGGGCCTGAGGTCTGTGTGATGCAGGGAATTGATGCTCCACAGAAACGACTCCAGGTTCATCTTGGACAAGTCCCGCATAAGCATATCATACCACTGGCTCCAACTGGCTGCGATCCACGGGGCAAAGAGCCTGATACCTAGACGCAGCAGGGATGGTGAGTTCCACACCAAAAGCGCGATCCAGGGATAGCCAGCCAGCTTAAGGAATGGATTCAGCGAGCGGCCATCGATTGGGGAGCCTACGACAGCCACTTTCCTCACTCGATCGGGATGGTCTAACGCCAGACTAAGGGCGACAGTCCCCCCCATGGAATGCCCCATGACTGGAGCACTCTCGATGCCCAACCTCTCCATAAACTCGTCAACCAGAGCCACAAAGTCGGAGATCGTATAGCTCTCGCGGCGCTTGTCCGTATCCCCATGACCCCAGAAGTCGAGCGCATAGGTGCGGTGGCTGGATGCCAACGCCTCCATGGTGCCCAGCCAGCATCCCCAGGATCCAAGCCAACCATGCAGCAGGATCACTGGCGAGCCACGGCCGTACACCTCATAGTGCACGACGCCCTGCTCTGTGACGATCGAACTCAAACTGTCTCCCCAACCCGGCGCCTTGCCTGGCTATTACGTCCTAGAGCAGCCGTCCCAGGTCTTCAGCCGCCCGGCGCATGTCCAGGAAGACCAGTCCCAGCTTGGCATCTTTGCGAGCCAACACAGTGAGCACTGCTTCCTCACCGACTGCGGATAGGATCACGTACCCATTCGCACCACGAACGTATACCTGATCCAGCAGTCCCCTGCCCAGCTCACCTGCAATCCGCTCCCCAAGGCTGAGCATCGCCGCACTCATGGCCGATACGCGGTCTTCTTCGACATCTGGGGGCAATGCGGAAGCGATGATCAGGCCATCAACGCTAACCAGAGCCGACGCTTCAATATCCGGTGTGCTGACCTGCAGGTCTTTCAGGCGCGAAACCATCTGTTCCGTGCGTGACGGTGCCATAGTTCCAGTCTCCTCCTTGCAGCCAACTGGGTCGCCCCAACTGCTGCATAAACCTACCCAGACACCCTAGACAGAATGGTGTAGAGCAGCTCGACCAGTACGCTCTTTACGCTCTCTTTTTCGGTGGCGACGCAAGGTAGCAGCTTGATATCAGGGTGCACTCGAAGTGCGATCCTTAGGTCCTCGGGCGACCAGGCGTCC
>JASFLR010000330.1:0-4704 GCA_050117995.1 Anaerolineae bacterium | reverse complement strand
GGGCATACGGGTCAACTCGGCACTGCCCTGCAGCGCGTGCTCACGGGCGCAGAGTTACTGGGCCTCGACCTGCCCGAGCACGACATCACGAATCCGGTTTCCATCTCGGAGGCCATCGTCGGATTCCGGCCCCATGTGGTCATCCATTGCGCAGCGATGACGAACGTGGATGGCTGCGAGCGAGCGCCTGAGGCAGCCTATCGCGTCAATGCGCTGGGCACTCAAAATGTCGCGCTGGCTTGCGGGCGGTGTGATGCCGCGCTGGTCCACATCTCGACCAACGATGTCTTTGACGGCAAGCTGGGCAGGCCCTACCGCGAGTGGGATACACCTTCGCCGCAGAGTGTCTACGCACGCTCCAAGGCCGCTGCCGAGTTCTTTGTGCGAACCCTTCTCACCCGCTTCTACATCGTCCGTACCTCGTGGCTTTACGCCAGGGGAGGCGACAACTTTATCACCAAGATCATACGAGCTGCAGACAAGCATGGACGGCTTCGGGTGGTCACCGACGAGGTTGCCACACCCACCTATGCCCCAGACCTCGCAGGAGCCATCGCACAACTCATCCACACCGGCCACTTTGGGATCTTTCATTTCGCCAACAGCGGCACCTGCTCCCGCTACGATTGGGCGAGGGCGTTGCTGGAACTCGCCGGGCGGGGTGATGTCCCAATTGAACCGATCACGGCTGACCTGTGGCAGCGCGACGCACCCCCGCCTCTCTACGCACCGATTCCCAACTTTATCGGGGCTTCCCTTGGCATCACCCTCCGCCCCTGGGAAGAGGCGCTGCTGGACTATTTCGCCGATGACGGATCCTGAGCGGTTATCATCAGCTCTGGCAGAGAAGGCGGGGGGGATTGGCGGCACTGCGCCCCTGGCCTCGATCATTATCCCCAACTGGAACGGCATCGACCACCTGCCTGGATGCCTGGATGCCCTCAGGACGCAAAGTTACAGCCGCACTGAGGTTGTTCTCGTCGACAATGGTTCCAGCGATGGCTCCCAATCGTTCGTGCGCGAGCACTATCCCGAGGTACACCTGGTCGCATTGGAGCGCAATCTGGGGCTCACTGGCGGCAACAACGTCGGATTCGAGGCAGCCAGTGGAGATATCCTGATCTCGCTCAATAACGACACCGAGGTGCATCCCCGCTTTGTCGAGGCCCTGGTAGAGGCCCTGACACAGCACCAGGAAGCTGGCATGGCAGCAGCCAAGATGCTGCTCTTCGACCGGCGCGATCACATTCATTCAGCCGGAGATGGCTACGGCACAGACGGCATACCCTTCAACCGTGGCGTCTGGCAGCGAGACAAGGGCCAGTTCGACGAGCCAGACTGGGTCTTTGGCGGCTGTGGCGGCGCCGTAGCCTACCGCCGGGCGATGCTCGATGACATTGGCACCTTTGACGAGTCGTTTTTCATGTACTGCGAGGATGTGGACCTCAACTGGCGCGCCCAACTCGCTGGCTGGCGTTGCTGGTACACACCACGGGCCATCGTCTACCACAAGCTCAGCGCTACCGGCGGCGGTCCAATCGCCAGCTACTATACGGGGAGAAATACCCTGTGGGTGATTGCCAAGAACTACCCCACTCGGCTGCTGCGCAAGTACTGGCCGGCTATCCTCAGCGCCCAGTGGGCAGTCACCCGCGACGCCCTGCGCGCATGGCGGGGCGAGGCCGCCCGCGCCCGTCTCCGCGGACAGCTTGCCGGCGTGCTGGGATGGATCAAGATGCTCGAAAAGCGACGGGCAATCCAGTCCGGCCGGCGGGCAGATCTGGATTATGTCGAATCACTGATGAACCAAGACTAGCCGCGTCTGCCATCGTCGGCAGAGAGAACTTGTGAACGATGTGACAAGCCGCCCCTGTTGAGGTATAATGGCTATGAAATCCCGTTTGTGAGGTGAACAAATGCGAAGACCAATCCTGGCTGGAAATTGGAAGATGAACATGACCATCGCCGATGCGACCGACTTTGTGCGGGACATCCGGCGTGGGCTGAACGCCATCAAGACGGTGGACCGCGTGCTGTGCCCACCCTATACTGTGCTGCCAGCCCTCAAAGACCTGCTTGCCGCGACCGAGATAGGGTTGGGCGCCCAGAACATGCACTGGGAAGAAAACGGAGCCTACACCGGTGAGATTGCGCCGGCCATGGTCAAGGAGCTGTGCCAGTATGTGATCCTCGGCCACTCGGAGCGACGGGCCATGTTTGGCGAGACGGATGAGGGCGTCAACCGCAAGATCAAGGCCGCACTGGCGCATGTCCTGCTGCCCATTGTCTGTGTAGGAGAGACCGAGGCTGAGCACGATACCGGTTCGACGGAACAGGTCGTCGGCGGTCAGCTGCGCGGTTGCCTGGCTGGGCTTACTGCCACAGAGGTTGCCGGACTAGTGATCGCTTACGAGCCGGTGTGGGCCATCGGCACCGGGAAGGCAGCCACGCCGGCCGGGGCGGGCTCCGTCATCGGCCTGACGATCCGGGGCACCATCGCCGAACTGTACGACGAGGCCACTGCGCAATCAGTGCGCGTACAGTATGGCGGCAGCGTAAAGCCGGCAAATGTCGCCGACTTTATGGCCCATCCCGACATCGACGGAGCGTTGGTGGGCGGTGCAAGTCTGAAAGCGGACTTTGTAGAGTTGGTACGCATCGCGGCGGAGACCAAGTCCGCCTAGAGGCGCCCAGGACCGACCAGGGCAGCATCGGGAGGGCTGCTGGTACCGGAAGCCTGCATTCGGCAGCATATCGTTTCCGATGGAAACGTCGTATCTGACATGCTTCAAGTAACGACAGCGGCAGCCCCTCGCGGGCGAGAGGCGGAAGCTCCCATTGCCGAGGTGGAGATTCCTTCGCTACGCTCGGAGCAATGCCAGCTGAGTTACCATCGAGGTGTATGCAGAAGCCTGCCTTCACTGCTGTTGTCAGCACCTGGTGCCTGTGTTACACTTGGCCAACCCGTCAATCACGAGGAGGTGGATCATGACTTCTGATCCGAGGACAGAGAGATTGCAGGAGATGCGTGCGCAAGCCAAGCTAGGCGGCGGGCAGGCACGAATAGACCGCCAGCACGCCAAGGGCAAGCTCACCGCTCGAGAGCGGATTGAACAGCTATTGGACCCCGGCACCTTTCGCGAGTTGGATATGTTTGTGTCCCACCGTACCGTGGGCTTTGGGATGGAAGAACAGAAATATCTGAGCGATAGCGTGGTCACGGGCTGGGGCAAGATCGACAGCCGGGTGGTGTATGTCTTTAGCCAGGACTTTACTGTCTTTGGCGGCTCGCTGGGCGAGGTGCATGCCGAGAAGGTATGCAAGGTCATGGATCTGGCGATCAAGAACGGCGCCCCTGTCATCGGACTCAACGACTCGGGTGGGGCGCGTATCCAGGAGGGCGTGGTCAGCCTGGCAGCGTACGCTTATGTCTTTCTGCGCAACGTGCTTGCCTCCGGCGTAGTGCCACAGATCAGCGCCATCATGGGCCCGTGCGCCGGTGGCGCAGTCTATTCCCCGGCGATGACCGATTTCATCCTGATGGTCAAAGAGACCAGCTTTATGCACATCACGGGCCCGGATGTAATCCGGACGGTGACGCGAGAGGATGTCACATCGGAAGAGTTGGGCGGGGCCATGGTCCACAACCAGAAGAGCGGCGTAGCCCACTTTGCCGCAGAGGACGAAGAAGACGGCTTCTACCAGATCCGGAAGCTGCTCTCCTACCTCCCCCAGAACAACATGGAGGACCCGCCCTTTGTACCCACTGATGACCCTGCCGACCGCGGTGACGAGGAACTGGACACGCTGGTGCCAGAGAACCCCAACAAGCCCTACGATATGAAAGAAGTGATCCGGCGCGTCGTGGACGACGGGGACTTTTTCGAGGTGCAGGCGCACTGGGCGCAGAATATCGTCGTTGGATTTGCGCGGCTGGGGGGCTTTTCGGTGGGTATCGTGGCCCAGCAGCCGATAATCCTGGCGGGCGTGCTGGACATTGACTCCAGCACAAAGGCCGCCCGCTTTGTGCGGTTCTGCGACTGTTTTAATATTCCCATCATCACGCTCGAGGACGTGCCTGGCTTTCTTCCCGGAGTGACGCAGGAACACGGCGGCATCATCCGCAATGGGGCCAAATTGCTCTATGCCTACTGCGAGGCTACGGTGCCCAAGATCACGATCATCACCCGCAAGGCCTATGGCGGAGCCTATGACGTCATGAGCTCCAAGCACATCCGGGGCGACATCAGCTATGCGTGGCCCTCAGCTGAGATCGCCGTAATGGGGCCCGAGGGAGCGGTCAATATCATCTTCCGCAAGCAACTTGCCGAGGCAGAAGATCCGGAGGCTGAACGTACGCGGCTGGTTCAGGAATACCGGGACACCTTTGCCAATCCCTACGTGGCGGCGGCCCGGGGCTATATCGATGACGTGATCGAGCCACACCAAACCCGAGCACGCCTGGTGGAAGCGCTGCAGATGCTCCAGAACAAGCGGGACACGAACCCGCCCAAGAAGCACGGCAACATACCGCTGTAGAGACAAGCTGGCGCGTTCCCGGCGAAGCTTGGGTACAGTCGGCACGATGGCAAGGGAGTGCAAGGCCCAAGCCAGGGCCTTGACGGTACCCAGGAGGTCTGAAGATGGCTGTGCAGAAGACACGGATCGCTGAGGCAGCAAAGCTGCTGACAGAGCCTTTTACGC
>JASFLR010000329.1:0-4709 GCA_050117995.1 Anaerolineae bacterium | reverse complement strand
ATCAAGCCGAGGTAGATGGCAAAGGCCAGCACCACGTCCCAGCCGGTCTCGGGTCGCTCCTTGCGGCGGATCCAGCGGAACGGCGCCGACACGGCCCGCGACAGGAAGCGCGGCAGCGGTAGCAGGAACGGCGCCTGGCTGCTGTACGCCTCGTATTCGGCGCCATGCTGCCGGCGCATGCGGATCTCTTCCGACAGGGCGATGCACGCGATTATCAGGGTCGACAGCACCCAGGGTAGGCTGGCGCCCGGGTTGGTCTGTTGGAACAGGGTGTCGTGTCGCTGTGAGACGCGCAGCATCAGGCCGTAGCTCAGGACGATCCAGCCCAGGTATTGGGGATGCCGCGTGAAGCGGTAGATCCAGAAATCGGCGGTGCCCTTCTTCTGAAAGCGGGCATAGAACCAGGCCAGCACCCCCAGAACAAAGATCAGCAGGCCCAGGCTGGAAAATGCGCCCGCCAGGAACTGGCGTAGGTCGACGCCGGCGAGCGAAAAGGGGTAGACCAGGATCATATAGGGCAGGAAGGCGATGTCGCCTAGCTTGACCAGGTCGCCCCAAAATGGCAGCCACAGGGCTGTGAGCACCTGAAGCCCGGCGAGAAAGGACATATGCATCACAAAGTAGGCATAGATGGGCAGGATGAAGCCGATACTGCCCAGCGAGGCCAGTCCCCTTTTGTCGGCGACCAGCCCCACCAGTGCCAGCAACAGCAGCAAGGCTACGCATGCCCATCCGATGGCGCGCACGTGTCGGGAGGTCATGAAACGATCGATGCCGGATTGGATCTCACGGCTGAGGGAATCCACCTGGGAACTGCCGGCGATGTGCGGCGTGATGGTGCGCTCCACCAGACGCTCTAGCTCGATGGAGACGAAGGTGGTGCCCACGCCGTAGACAATGGCCAGTGCCAGCAAGGTGAGTACGATGGAAGGCCAGGCGATCGATTTGCTCATGACAGCCTCCTTTCTGAGCGCGTCAGGGACGGCCACCGATCGGCTTCCGAATCATTATACGTCACCTAGGCCTTGCCGCACATCGGCCATCTGGATGATTTTCGGTTGGTCAGGTGGACTATTTTGCTTGGGCGGCGATTATTCCCGCGCGCCGGGTCTGGAGCCGTTGGGTGCCTTCCAGGAGTGATGGGACGCTTTCAGCCCTCGGGTGGATGTGGTCGAGAACGAGACCCGGAAGAGGATTACCATCAAAGCGCAGTAGGAAGATCCCGCCAGGCGCGAGCCAGCGGGCCGAGTATCCTGGACACAAAAGGGGCAAGCCATGTACAATGGCTCGCCCCCTATGACTTTGCGTGATTCACGCGGCGTATCCACGCAAGATGAGCGGCAGGAAGACCTTGTACAGCCCCACGCACCAAGCGGGGCGCTTCAGCGAGCACTCGGTCGAGTCCGCGTTCCAACCTAGCAGGTCCTCTTCCGCGGCAATCCAGTCGCTGGGCAGGGATACGGTGGTGCCATAGTAGCCGTCGGAGTTGCTGGTCCATGCCTGGCAGTTGGCTTCCCCGAGCACGTCGAGATAGTTGCTGGAGTAGCCCGTGCGGATCCAGCCGCTGTAGTAGGGTGGACCATGCCCGCTGTCAGCGCTTGCGCGGCCCAGGCTGGTATTGTAGTGCAGGTTCGAAGTGTCCAATATCTCCCACAGCGAGGCCATGTGGTAGCCCGGCGCGCAGGCCGACAGCGCTTGGTTGCCAAAGTAAGAGCCTGTGGTCAGGTAGTATTGGAGCTTGATCGGGCTGCCTGCCAGCGTGGGCGAGGCGGAAGCCGGAGGCGCCTTCCACATCAGAATGCTCAGCAGGCCGGCCAACAGAGCCGCCAGCGCCAGCACCGCCAGCGCCAGGTCGGCGCCGCGGCGATAGCGAACCTGGATACGTATCCTCCATCGCATCGGCTCAGTCCTCCACGCACCAGATATAGGCCACCTGACTGCAGTCCCGGGTGCCGACGTCCCAGACGTGCAGCTCGCCCCCTGTGAGCCAGTCCGCAGGCAGTTGCGCCGTGGTGCCCAACAAACCCTCCAAGTCCGAGGCCCAGGCGCTGCAATTCGCCTGCCCAGCGACCGGCCCGGTATTTGAGGAGTAGCCGGTTCGAACCCAGCCTACCAACGCGGTGGGGGGGCCGTCGCCGACATCCGTTCTCGTTACGGACAACGCGGCTTCGAAAACGAGGTTAGATGGATCCAGGATCTCCCACAGCGAGGCAAAGTGGTAGCCCGGCTCGCAGCCGTCGATGGCGTCATCCGCATGCACGGAAGACCCCAAGTAGTAGTGCCGCATGTTGTCGGTGGCGGCCAATACCGCTTCACCGGCAGCCGATGCCGGGGCCGGTCCACGCACCAGCAGGGTTGCCACGACCACGACGGCTACCACCATCAGGGCTGCTACCAGGCCCCAGGTGAGATCGATGTTGAGCACCAGGGTTTGCTGCTGGGGCTCGTGGGCATTCGCATTACCACCTCTTTCAGTCACGTGTGCCTCCGATGTTGGGTATTCTTGTGGCGCACCGAGCGCGCCGCGGCGATGAGCGTTGGGGCAGAGAGCTCCCGGGGTGCGAGCTTGCCACCGGTGGGGTACAAGACCCTAAGTTGTGTATCTCAGGGAGATGGGGGGGCTGGCTGGTGGACCTTTCTGGAAGCTGTGAGCTTCCGGAGAGGTCCTGGACGGGAAGGTGGAGTCGGTATGCTGCTACAACTCCACAAAGTAGGCCCGGCAGGCCATGTCGATCAGTTCCTGTGTAAGCGTAGGCTTGGTGCCCTTGTAGCGCGAAATGTCGACGATCTCATCCAGCAGGTCGCGCGGGTGGCAGGCGCGGATCGGCTTGTCGGGCTTGATATAGTGCTCGTTGAGCAAGTAGCCCAGGCCGTTCTCGTCGAACGGGATCTGGCGCAGCTTGCATTCGCGGCGAAAGATCTCGCGGAACTCTTCAAAGCTGGGGTCGATGATGTCGATCTTGTGGCGGATGCGCCGCAAGAAGGCCTCGTCAACCAGGTCGCGCGGCTCGAGGTTGGTGGAAAAGACGATGAGCACCTGGAAGGGGACCTCGATCTTCTGGCCGGTGTGCAGGGTCAGGTAGTCGTAGCGCTTTTCCAGGGGCACCACCCAGCGGTTGAGCAGGTCGCGGGGGCGCACCTGCTGGCGGCCAAAGTCGTCGATGAGGAACATGCCGCCGTTGGCCTTCATCTGGAAAGGCGCCTCGTAGTACTTGGCTGTGTCATCCCAGACCAGGTCCAGGGTCTCCAGAGTGAGCTCGCCGCCAGTGGTGATCACGGGACGGTTCACCCTGAGCCAGCGCCGGTCAGCGCGGCGCCGCATGGTGCGAGCGTTGAGCCCGTTGCCCGAATCCTCTTCGGGCACCAGTTTGTGGTTGACGGGGTCAAAGACCTTGATGACCATGCCGCCGACCTCGACGGCGTAGGGGATGAACATCTCGGCACCCAATACGACGCGGCCGATGCTCTCGGCGATGACGGTCTTGCCGTTTCCGGGTGCGCCGTACAAGAAGATGGAGCGGCCCGAGTTGACTGCGGGGCCCAGTCGCTCCAGCATGATGTCGTTGACGACCAGTTGGGAGACTGCCTTGCGCATGGTGTCTTCGTGGATCTCGGTGGTCAGCATGGGCTGGGCGCGGATGCCCTCGCTGTACTCGTGCAGGGGCACGGGGGCCGGGCCGACGTACTGCCCGCGGTCCAAGATCTCGCGGGCGCGGTCGATGCCCTTGCCAGTGATGGTGTACCGGTAGGAGGACTGGCCTAGGCCACCGGCACCCTTGATCTCGCAGAGCATCTCGCGCTTGAGGAACTCCATGATGCGCTCGACGACGCCCATGAAGGGCAGCCGCATCTTTTCCGCAATCTCTGCGCCGGTGACATATCCCTGGAAATAGAGGATCTTCAGGGCCAGGTCGGATAGGAAGCCCAGCCCAAGGCCCGTCTCCTCAATGGTGCTGGGCTCGGGGGGGCGAAAGTCCTCCGGGGCACTGGCAAAGCCGGGTATGGGATTGATCATTCTAACGCCTCCACGATTTTGGTCAACAGGTCGCGCACGATAAAGGGCTTGACGAGGTAGCCTTCAAAGAGCCCGGCGTGGGCAGTAGTCTGGTCGGGGTCCTCCAGGAAGTGCCTTGCGCTTACAATCAGGACTGGGATGCTGCGCAGACTCTCGTCCTGCTTGACAAGTTCCAGGACGCGCCATCCGCTGATGTCGTCCATCATCAGGTCGAGCAGGATAAGGTCGGCTCCCTCTTCACGCAGGACGCGCAGTCCCTCTTGCCCGCCGAGGGCCGAAACTGGCTGGTAACCGCCTCGTCTGAGGATTACGCTTAGCAGGTCGATCATATCGGGATCATCTTCGATGACCAGGACTCTCGGCTTTTCGGTCATTCCTCGCTCTCCGGGAATGTACGGTCGGCGCTGGTGCAAGAGGAACCGGCAAGTCGTGATGCGAGGCCCAGTATAGCATAGTGTGCCAAAGTGGGCAACTCTCGTCCTCCGCGGGCTCTGCTGCACAGAGCCGCGCCGTACTTTACAAGTTGGGGCATCTGGGGTATAATGGCTTTCGCCTGTGAGGGAGTCACCGGGGCGTAGCGCAGACCGGCTAGCGCGCACGGTTCGGGTCCGTGAGGTCGGAGGTTCAAATCCTCTCGCCCCGACCATCTGCCGGGACAGAAATAGAGATGCCGGCAGGGGTATTGACTAATCAC
>JASFLR010000328.1:0-4710 GCA_050117995.1 Anaerolineae bacterium | reverse complement strand
CATCCTGGAGACCCTGCGCCAGGAACAGGCCAGCACGCCAGCCGACGACAGGCGCCGCCTCTTTGACATCGACCACAAGTTTCACCAGGCCGTCGCCCGGGCCGCACACAACAAATATATGGCCGACTCGCTTGAGCGGCTTTTTGGCCTGTCGCAACGGCTGTGGTATCTGGCTTTGCCAGAGCTGGGATTTCTGCCCACTGCCGTCGAACAGCACCTGGACCTCGTCCAGGCCATCAAGAACGGTGATGGCGACGAGGCCGAGCGGATCATGCGCACCCACGTCGGCGAATTCTACGCACAGGTGCGCGAAGTCCTGTAACATCAGCGGTATCCGCCTGGCACAGGCAGAGCCTGATCGCTCGACAAAAGCGATGCACCTCAGAAAAGGATAAGGCTATGAACGAGAATCGACTGCTCTACCTCTCCCAGGCCGATGTCCAGGCCGTGGGTGTGACCATGGCTGAAGTCATTGAATCACTCGAGGTTGCCTTCGGTGAAAAGGGCAAAGGCCTGGTCGAAATGCCGCCCAAGCCGGGCATCCACCCCGGGGGCGGCGACAATTTCATCCACGCCATGCCGGCCTACATCCCCGCGATCAAGTCAGCCGGCGTCAAGTGGGTCAGCGGTTTCCCGGAAAACTACAAGCGCGACTTGCCCTACATCACCGGCCTGCTGATCTATAACGACGTCGAGACCGGTCTGCCCCTGGCGGTGATGGACTGCATCTGGATCACGGGCATGCGCACCGGCGCCGCGACTGCCGTCGGGGCCAAGTACCTGGCCCGCCCCGAGTCGTCGGTCGCTGGCGTGCTCGGATGCGGCGTGCAAGGCCGCACCAACATCGAGGCGCTGAACGTGCTATTTCCCCTGCAACGCGTTATGGCCTACGACATGGACACCGAGGCCGCCCACAGCTATGCCAGAGAGATACGCACCAGGCTGGATCTGGAAGTCGTCGTGGTTGGCACGCCGCGCGAGGCAGTCAGCGGCTGCGATCTGATCGTCACTGCTGGCCCGATCCTGAAGGTGCCGCACGCTACGATCCAGGCCGGATGGATGGACGAGGGCGCCTTTGCCTCGCTGGTGGATTTCGATTCGTACTGGCATCCCGAGGCAATGAAAGAGGCTGACAAGTTCTGCACCGACGATCTTGCCCAGTTGCGCTACTACGAGAGTGTTGGCTACTTTCAGGGCATTCCACCGGTCCACGCCGACCTAGGGGAACTGGCATCTGGTCAGCAGCCGGGCAGGGAGACGCCGCAAGAACGGACGATGACTGCCAACCTGGGCCTGGCTCTGGATGACATGGCTGTAGCCCCGCTGGTCTACCAGAGGGCGGCAGAGAGAAATATCGGCACCTGGCTGCCACTCTAGCATCCCGGGTACCTGGACAACCAAGAAACAGGGAGGAACAATTTCGTGAGCGTGAACGTAACCGTCAACTATGGCACCGACGAACGAACCATCACCGTCGAAAAGAACTCGTCGCTGGGCGCGGCGATCATCGGCACAGGACTGCCCCTGGAGCAGCCCTGCGCCGGGCGAGGCACCTGCCACAAGTGCAAGGTCATTGCCGAAGGGGAACTCAGCCCTTACGATGAGAAGGAACTTGAGGGCCTCACCCAGGCAGAGCGCGGGGCCAACTACCGCCTGGCGTGTCGCACCCGTGTGCTGGGCGATGTCGAGGTCACGCTGGCGCCCATCGTCGTCTACTCTAACAAGATGTTCCGCGCCTGTGACGACTACAAGCATTCAGATGAACCGTTGGGATTGGCCGTAGACCTGGGCAGCACGACGGTGGCGGCCTTCCTCACCACCCTCGACCAGGGTCGCGTGTGCCTCGGCGCTGCAGCCCTGAACCAGCAGACTGCCTTTGGCGCCGACGTCATCTCGCGCATGGCCGCCGCACTACGGGGCCCCGAGACATCCCAACGGCTGTCGATGCTGGCCTTGTCATCCATCGTCCAGGCCATAGATGCCCTCAAGCTGTCCCACCGGGTCACAGCCCGTATCGAGAAGGTGACCATCGTAGGCAATTGTGCCATGCACCACCTATTGCTGAATCTGCCGGTGGATACCCTGGCCGAACTGCCCTTCGAGCCCTACAGCACGGCGGCGGTCAGGCAACCGGACGGCCTGTTCAGCGACACATTCCCTCCTGGGGCAAAGGTAGCCCTGCCGCCGCTCATCGGCGGATTCGTTGGCTCTGACGCGCTGGCCTGCCTGATCCATTATGGTTTCGACCGCGCCCCCGCCCCCATGGCCGCCATCGACCTGGGCACCAACGGCGAGGTTATGGTCACCGACGGGAAGCGGATCGTCGTCGCCTCGACTGCCGCCGGCCCCGCTTTCGAGGGTGTTAACATCTCCTGTGGAAGCCGTGCTGTGGATGGGGCCATCGTCAAGGTCAAACTCGACGAGAGCAACGGTAATATAGCGATAACGACCATCGGAGACCACCCACCTGTGGGTCTGACTGGCTCTGGCCTGCTGGATCTGATCTGCGGACTGCGACAGACGGGCGTCATCGAGCGCAGCGGGCGCTTTGCCAAGGACCACCCTGTCTTTGGCGACCGGCTAGGCCAGGACCACCGCGGTGTGCGCCGCTTCCTGATCACCGATCAGGGTGTCGACTTGAGCAGCGCCGAGTCGCTGGAGGACGCCGAGCAAGTCTCTCTCTATCTGACGCAGCACGATATCCGCGAGCTGCAAAAAGCCAAGAGCGCGATCCACGCTGCCACCGATATCCTGATGGCCCAGCTGGGCCTGGCACCGGGCGACCTGACGCGCATGATCCTCACCGGGTCCTTTGGCAGCCAACTGAACGTCAACGCTGTCGTCAATCTGGGCATGATCCCTCGCGTGGATCTGGATGTCGTCGAGCTTTCGGCCAACGGGGCAGGCTTTGGCGCCGCGCTGATGCTGGATGAGGAAGAGTTCGCCCGGGGTGAGCGCATTGCTGCTGCTGCGGAGCAGATCGACCTCGACCTGGACGCTGCATTCAACCGGCGCTACATCGAATCGATGGACCTGCCAGGCCAGCAGTCATAGTGACTGGCTTGACCGCGTTGGAGGACAGATCGCGGGCGACAGATCGCTCGGATCTGGTCGGCTCGCTGGCGGTGCTATTCGCGGCGGCAGCCTGGGGGCTGTCCGGCGTATTTGTCAAACTGGTCGGGGTCGAGATCGAGATATCAGCACTGGCCCTGGCCTTCTGGCGCGATCTGGTAACCTTTTTGGTCCTGTTCGCCGGCGTGGGCCTGTTTCGCCGGGACTGGCTGCGCGTGCGGCGGGCTGACCTGCGATGGCTCGCGGCGCTGGGAGGGAGCCTGGGCATCTTTCACGTGTTCTGGAACCTGGGCGTGTTCCTCAACGGCGCAGCTGTCGCCACCGTACAACAGGCAGCCATGCCGGCCATTGTCGCCGTCATCGCCTGGCTTGTCTGGCACGAGTCGCTGACCTGGACCAAGATCGTGGCCATCATCCTGACCTTTCTGGGGACTGTCCTGGTGTCGGGGCTGGACGTCTTGGGCCAGGCCGATCTTTCGGTGTCAGGTTTCCTAGTCGGGTTGACCATCCCTGTCACCTATGCCGCATGGAATCTCTTTGGGAAAAAGTCCCGGGAGACCCACAATGCCTTTACCACGATCACCTATGGCTTCGGCTTTGGTGCGCTGGTGCTGCTGCCGCTCCAGCCTTTCACGCCGCAACCCTGGCCCGTGCCGCCGGCCGCGTTGACGTGGTTCGCCGGCTTGATCGTCATCGCCACCCTCATCCCCTTCTTGGTTCACACCTATGCACTGGGGCGGCTGCCGGCGAGCGTGGCAACCATCCTGCTCATGAGCGAACTCGCCTTTGTGGCTGCCTATGCGTACATCCTGCTGGGTGAAAGGTTGACGGCCAGCCAACTGCTGGGGGCAGCCTTGGTCGTAGGCGGCGTGCTGCTGCTGTTTCTGTACCGCTTGCGGGAACGCGCCCGGCCAACATAGAGGCAACAACCTTACTACACGTGGGAGGGCACACAGATGGCAAAACGGAAAAAACACACTGCCAAGACGCTGCCCATGCGCGCCTTGGAGGACAAGGGCATCGACTACGTGATTCGCGAGCACGCGCGGAAGCAATACACCGCTGAGGGTGTGGCCGAGGACCTGAGCGTTCCTGTGGCCTGGGTTGTCAAAGCCATGATCGTCCAGCGTTCGGATCGAACTTTCGCGCTGGTCGCAATCCCAGGCGACAGGCAGCTCAGCCTGAAAAGCGTCGGCGCGGTGCTCGACGACAAGAACGTGCAGATGGCCAACCAGCGCGATGTGCAACGCGTGACCGGCTTCCAGGTGGGCGCTGTGTCCGTGCTGGGCTTCCGGCGAGACGACATCCCGAGCTACCTGGACCAGCACGTGCTGGAACTGGAGCGGGCCATTATCAGCTCGGGACGGCCCGATATGGGTCTGGAGATGGGCCCCAACGACCTCCTGCGGGCCCTCGACGCACACGTCGACGACTTTACCTACTGAGCGCCCAGTCCAGATGAGGTCCAGATGGGCGCGCCTTATCGAAATCGCCGGGCTTGATCAGAGCCGGGGCCTGTAGTATAATGGCACCGAAACTGACAACGTCCATCGAGTCCCCAACATCTTGGGCAGAGGCGCCCGCAGGGCTGGCCGACAGTCTTGTGGCGTCTGTGGAGGCACTGCGGTGTTCGAGTCG
>JASFLR010000327.1:0-4723 GCA_050117995.1 Anaerolineae bacterium | reverse complement strand
TACCCTACCTCCGAGCGGCTGGTCATCATGCCCGATATCCTCAAGCTGCGGCACCTGGCCATCAGGCCGCTGCGCACGCGCGCCTATGCCGGACCGGTGCCCGCCCGCCAGGGGGGATCCGGCGTGTCGTTCTTTGGGGTGCGTACCTACGAGCCAGGCGACCCGTTGCGCTGGATCAACTGGCGGATGAGCGCCCGCCACCCCAGCGACTACTATGTGAACGAATTCGAGCCGGAGCGGATCGCCGATGTAGGCCTCATCCTTGACATACGCCAGCGGAACGATGTGCAGGTGCGGGGCAAACCACTGCTGGAATATAGCGTATCGGCCATGTCCTCCCTGGCATCCGCCTTTCTCGACGACGGCAACCGCGTGGGGATGCTCATCTATGGACGGTACCTAAATTGGACCTTCCCCGGGTATGGGAAGATCCAGCGCAAGCGCATACTGGAGGCCCTCACGCGAGTCAAGCCTGGCAACAGTCTGGTATTCGACCAGCTGGACCTGCTGCCTACCCGCTACTTTCCGGCCAAGTCCCAGATTGTGCTGGTCAGTCCCCTATCCCCCGACGATACGAGCATGCTGATCCGGCTCCGGGCCCAGGGATACCAGGTCCTGGTCATCAGTCCCGACCCGGTCAGCTATGAGGCCGGGGCCCTAGGCGACCGGAAGGATGCAGAATTGGCAGCGAGGATCGCCCGGCTGGAGCGGGAGCTGCAACTGCGCTACCTGCGCCGCGCTGGTGTCCAGGTTGTGGATTGGCAGGTGGACCAGCCCTTCGACCGCGTGATCCATGCCACCCTAGCCCGCACGCCGCAATGGCACCGCGCAATCGGGACGGTGCTATGATCTCCACACTCTCCATTGCTAGTGTGGGCCTCTCTGCATCCCTCTTGGCCCTCGGCTTTGCCCTGCACGATCTGTGGGCCGGCACGGCGGCGGTCCTTGCTGCCGGCGCCCTGTGGCTGCTGGCCCAGTGGCGCGCCCGGCCCTGGGCGTCACCAGCGGGCCTGGTTGTGCAGGCTGCTGCTGCGGCGGCAGCCATTCTGCTCGGCGTTGGTGGTGGATGGCCCGTGCTGGCTTTGGTGGCAGCGCTCGTGGCCTGGGATCTGGACCAGTTCAGCCAGCGGATGCGGGCTGCTGGCCGGGTAGACGACGCGCTCGGGCAGGAGCGGCGTCACGTCCGGCGCCTGATGGTCGTGGCGGGGCTCGGCGGCCTGCTGGGACTTGCAGCCCTGGGCCTCCAAGTGCGGCTGAGCTTTGGCCTAGCTCTTCTGATGGCGGTCGTTATGATGCTGTGCCTCAGTCTGGTCATCGGCTATATGAGGCGCGCGGGAGATTGAGTATGGATCTGGAACTAAAGGAACGTTTTGTCAGGCGCTGGGCAAAGTACTTCCCCGGTGCGGAGCTGCCCATCGTGTTCTTTTACACCGGTGAGCGAGGCCAGGCGGAGATGCCAAAGCCTGGGGGGCACCACTGCCTGATTTGCGAGCTCGGGCGGGTGCGGAGGGGCACTCCGCTCCAGTTTGACGTGGATGCAGTGCCCTGTGGAGGCGCCAAGCGCTATCTGGGCTTCACGCCCAGTTTGAGACCCGGCTTCGAACACTTTTTGTCGTGCGGCATCCCTGGCGAGATGGAGGGGGAGCGGTACAAACAGTCGCCCGAGTTGGTCGAGGAATTGATGGCGCGCATGCCCAGCTTTGAGGAGCCGGCCCCGACTATCGTCTTCAAGCGCTGGGACCAAGTCGAGGCGGGTGACGAGCCGGCGGTGGCGATCTTTTTCGCGGCGGCCGATGTGCTATCGGGCCTGTTCACCCTGGCCGGCTTTGACGAATCGAGGCCCGAGGCCGTCATCGCCCCCTTTAGCTCGGGATGCGGCTCGATCGTCTTTTACCCATACCAGGAGCTGGGTTCCGAGGCTCCCCGGGCCGTGCTGGGCATGTTCGACGTCTCAGCCAGGCCCTGCGTGTCTGCTGGGACGCTGAGCTTTGCCGTGCCCTGGCCCAAGTTCGTGCGCATGGTGGATCAGATGGACGAGAGTTTTTTGATCACCGCGTCGTGGCACAAGGTGCGGGCGAGAATGGCCCCGGAAAGCACACCGGATTAGGGAGGGAGACGCTCTTACCTCAGGGCACCCCATTTGTCCCGGACGCGGGAGCAGTCGCGGCTGGCTTTGTATGTTGCTCTCACATGACTGGATCCTGCGTAACTCCCGGGCAGGGCCCTGCTCCTCGCTCGGCGCGATCGAACCTCCGCGCAAAGCACAAAGCCTAGAAAACAGCTAAGTTACAGTGCAGCTCTCCAACGACTCCAGGACTTCAGGCTTGATATCCGCGCCGTGACCCGGGTTGTCAGGCAAAGTGATGGTCCCCCCGTCGTACCTGATGCCGCCCTCCACCACATCGGCCTTGCCGAATGCCGAGTCGAGGTCGGCAAAGACGATGTTGGGCCGGGCCGAGACCAGGTGAGCGGCGGCTGTAAGCCCCAGCCGCGTCTCCGACATGCAGCCCACCATGCACTGGATCCCAGCTGCCTCGGCGACGGCATTGATCTTCAGCGCGGTGTGAATGCCCCCTGACTTGGCCAACTTGATATTAAAGTAATCGCAGGCGCCCATACTCGCCAGGCGGAAGGCATCGTGATGGTCGAATAGCGATTCGTCGGCCATGATGGGGATAGGGCTCTTTTCGCGCACGCGCCGCAAGGCCTCGTTGTTCCAATGGGCCACCGGTTCCTCGCAGTATTGGATATCGAACCGTGCCAATTCTTGGAGGATTCGCTCCGCCGTCACCGGATCCCAGCCTTGGTTGGCGTCGATGCGCAGCAGCGTTTCCGGGCCGACGGCCTCCCGGATGGTCCGGATGCGGTCCAAGTCATCCGGAAGTCCGGTGCCCAGCTTGACCTTGATGGCTGCGAACCCGCGCTCCTTGGCTTCCAGGGCCTCCTTCGCCATCGCCTCGGGCGTATCGATGCCGATCGTTTCGTCGGTGGTCAGCGCGCGCTTTTCGCCACCCAGCAAGGCATACAGCGGCAGCCCGGCGCGTTTGCCCAGCAGGTCGTACAGGGCCATATCGAAGGCGCTCCGGGCGGTCGTGTTGTGGACCAGGTAGCTGCCCAACTCCTGCATCCGCGCCTCGACGGCATAGGGGTCTTTGCCTACCAACAGCGTGGCAAGCTCCTTGCACGCCTCGAACGCGATCGCCTGCGTCTCGCCGCAGAGAAATGGCAGCGGGGCGCCTTCACCTAGGCCGTAAAGCCCATCGCTGGCATGGATCCGCACCAGGATGTTCTGGACTTCCTCGAACACGCCGATGGCGATTCGGAACTGGGTCTGGCGGGCGATGTTTAGCTTGTATGTCTCTACCTTTGTAACCGATGGCATAGGGATCCTCTTTCGTGCTGGTCGCGCCAACGCGCTTGGTGTTGAGCGCGCCAACGCGCTTGATGTTGAGCGCGCCTACTCATAGACCTTCTCGTCAGTCAGCTCCGCCTCTGCTGCGTCCTCTTCGACGTCGCGGGCGGCTCCGCGCCTGCCCAGCAGCTCCTTGTAGTACTCATGCTGGATGATCAGATCCATGATCTCATTCGTGCCCGTCCAGATCATGATCAGTCGCGTGTCGCGCAGGAGCCGTTCGATGGGATAGACGTTGGTGTAGCCGATCCCGCCCAGGATCTGCATGGCGTGGTTGACTACCTCCCAGGCCGTGTCGGTGGCGAACTTTTTCGCCTCCGACACCAGCCTCCGGGTTTGGCGTGGATCCTGTCCGCTTGGCGGGGCAGCATCCACGGTACGCGCCGCGCCGTAGACCAGCATCCGCGCCGCGTCGAGCTGGGTGATGCTGTCCGCTACCTTGAAGCTCACCCCCTCAAAGCGGCGGATCTTTTGCCCGAACGCCTTGCGCCGGTCCGAATAGCGAGCAGCCACCTCTAATGCGGCACGGGCCATCCCCAGCGCCCCAGCGGCACTGGTCATCCGCTCCGGGATCATCATCTGGTAGAACACTGCTGCCGCGCCGTTCTCCGGGCCGATCAGGTTCTCGGCAGGCACCCGCGCCCCGCGGAAGTAGATGCGCCCTGTGCCGCCGCCCCGCGTGCCCATCAGCCCGTAGACATGCTCCACGTCCACGCCGGGACCTCGCTCCACGATAAAGGCACTCAGGCCCTCGTGGGGTCTGGCCTCCGGATCGGTGCGGGCGTAGACCAGGAAGTAGTCGGCCCCCTCGGCGCCCACAACAAAGCGCTTCTGGCCCTCCAGCACAAAGGTATCGCCTTCGCGGCGGGCTGTGGTGGTCGTCCCGAAAAAGTCGGACCCACCCCGCGGCTCGGTCAGGGCTTCGGCAACGGTGAGCCTGCCCTCCAGCGCCGGGCGCAACCAGCGCGCCTTCTGCTCCGGGGTGCCAAAGACGTGCAGCGCCTCGCCCACGATACTGGGCAGCGAGTAGAGGCAGGCCAGCGAGGTGCCCAGGATGCCCACCTCCTCCAGGGCGACGATCTCGTCGCACCAGCCCAGGCCGCGCCCGCCGTACTCCACGGGGAAACGCAGGCCCAGAAGGTTGCGCTGGGCCGCCTCTTCCACGTACTCGCGGGGATAGTGCACCCGGTCGGCATCCATGTCCAGGATGAGCTGCCGGGGTACTCCTTTGACAAAGGCGCGCATCTCGTCGCGCAGCGTTTTCTGCTCTGGGGTCAGGATGGCATCGAACATGTCCCGAAGGCTCCTTTC
>JASFLR010000326.1:0-4727 GCA_050117995.1 Anaerolineae bacterium | reverse complement strand
CCGGTTCCACAGCTCGGTTGTGGTTCAACTCGCAGCCAGTACCTTGCTTGAGGGTCTCCATCCTCAGCTTCCTTCGCCAATACCACAGAGATGACGATCTTTCCCAGGTGGGGTCCTTCCTCAAGGTATCGTAGGGCTTCAGGGACCTCGCTCAGTGGGTGCCTTCGAGAATCTCTATCTTTGGCTCTCGAAGTCCTCCTTCCGTGAGGCGCAGAAAGAAGGGCTTGCCGGTGAGCAAACCCCAATCCCCGCAGTTCATAGATGCGGCATAGATTTGCACCGGCACTTCGGTGTCCCTGGGGACAGGCTTCTCAATCTCCCCGAGTTGTAGAACTTTCGGTGTTCCATACTCTGTACGTATGATCGCTTTCATGCCTTGCCTCAGGAAGCCTTTGGAGCGTGCGCCAGCGTGGTATCCGCGTCACCGTCAAAACACGCGACTCATCAGTCCGCCGCCGGTGCTCTTACGCAGCGGAAGCCCAGGTAGGTCGGTCCGAACTCCTTCGCTCGGGGCCACACCTCTCCATCGTAGACGATGATATAGGCGTGGTCTATGTCTGCCTCAGTGACCGTCCACCAGTAGATCACCTGGGAGTGCACATTCCACAGGGGAGACTCTTTGTCGGGCCTGGTCTGGTAGGTGGCCTGGGCCGATGCTGGATTCCAGACACCGCCGCTGTTCTGCCCGTGGCGGGCCATGGAGCGCACGGCTTCTTCCACTGTTGGCAAGCGCCAGATGCCCTGTGCCACGGGTGCAAGGGTCAGGCCATCTGCATTGAGAGACTCGCACGCCTGTTGTGCGTCATGCCAGTCTGCCCCTTCGCGCGGCCATCCCGGCCCGTCCGGCGCCCAGACGAGGGCCAGACCGTTGCCCTGCACCAGCCGGGCCTGGAGGTTGCCGTCGTCCAGGCGCTGGGATACCCGGATCGCTGGGCCTGTGCCGCATATGGCCAGCGTGAGCAGGGGCAGCCCGAGGACCAGTGAGACGGCTACCCGGCGCGGTTGGGTACGACCGTACCAATAGAGCGCGCCCAGCCCGACCAGTGGCGGGATGAGGAGAAGCGTGACCGGATTGGTCCAGCCCTCAAAGAACCAGGCAACTCCCAAGGCCAGGATGCCGTGCAGGCCCGCGCCCGCCCGAGGCCAGAAGACAGAGGCCAGCGTGACGCCCATAAAGAGGAGCATGGGGCTGAGGTATTGCACGAGCATCAGCCCCAGGTTCGATAGCAAGGACTCGTAGTACCAGCCCTCGTGAAAGTTCTCGACAATGCCCCAGAAGGCCCAGAGGCAGATGATGGCGAGGGACAGGGCGACCGCGATCCAACCTACGATCTGGCGTTTGTCAGGTCGATTCATCGCTCGAAGCACCCCGTTGCGCTTGGGTGGCGCGTGCTCGTGCCTTCTCAGAGAAGGTCTGTGCCTTCCTACTCAGACGTTGATCCTGTGAGGGCAACCAACTCATCCCACAACCTGTTTCCTAACGCCTCGTCGCTCATGGCCTTATCGGGCTTTTCGACGCGCTTGCCAAGTTTGAACAGGGCACCATTGAGCTCGCTGCGATCTGGATAGGAAAGCATCAGATCAGCGATCGGCTCACCTGCGACTGCAGGTGGCTTGGCGATGAGGAGCGTCAGGATCTTCCAAAGGAGCCCCAAGAAGCCGGTGGGCCACCTCTTCTCCAGCTCTGGGTCTGACTTGTCGATGATGAACGTAGGATTGAATGCTACCGAGGAGATCCGTCCAGCATATCGTCGAGCCAACTCTGCCGCGATCACGCGGTGCATCATCTTGGCCCGTTCGTAGGCCGTATCTGTCTTGTGACTCCTGATGCTTTCCAGATCCTCCCAGTCGATATCTTTGTAAGAGGGATTCACGACATGGAGGACCAAGCCGTCTGATTGCTCCAACCTCTCCAGCAATAGCAGGGTGAAGAGAAATGGCCCCATCACGTTGGCGGCAAACATCGCCTCGTGACCGTTGGGCAGGAGGTTCGGCCCATTTTGGATCAGGATGCCAGCCGATAGCACCAGCCCGTGGATCTTTGGGAAGCGGTCGATCGCCTCCGCGGCGGCGCGCCTCACCGACTCCATAGCGGTAAAGTCAACCACCAAGGTGGCAATGTCCGCATCCTGGCTATCGGCCTGGGCTTCAGATAGAGCCGCGCGGATGGCATCCGCCCTGGCTTCCAGTTTTTCGCGCCTGCGGCCGAGCAAGACAATGTGCGCGCCCCGTTTTGCCAGGGCCAGGGCCGCACCGCCACCAATGTTCCCAGTAGCACCAGCAATCAGGATGGTCTGTCTGTTGGCCATTGTAGTCATGGCCCACCTCCTACGCTTTGAGCAAACACTCCATGGCTTTGTCTTTGATCTGTTCCATCGTTGCCGAGGCAACCGCTTCCCGGGGGTATTCAACAACCAGGCTGAGTTTGCCGCAGCAGGTCACCCCGCCCAGCACCAGGTTGGCATTCGCCAGGGGGATGCCGCCGCCCGGCTGCATGATCAAACGATCCAGCTCGAGCGCGCCGTACCTCGTGGGGAATTCCAGGCGGCCCAGATTGGTGACGGCTGTACCCCAGTACTTTGCCTCCAGCGTCTCCAACTTGTCCTGCTGCAGAAGCCTCAGAACGACATCGTCCCGCTCACCAAAGGCGGACAGCTTCTCATATTTAGGAGAGTCAGAAGGAACCAGTCCACCAAGCTTCTTGAAGCTCATCGCCTCAGAGATCGTCGGGTCCAGGTAGAGCCAATTGAGGATCGCGCCGAACAGCTTCTTGTTGGTGATCGCCGGTTGGATTCTCCTGTGGAACTGACGCGCATTTTCCCAGAAGCCCCGCCTGTGGTCGTACTTGAGTTTCAGCTCCGCGCCCCCGGCATACATGCCCATCCCCTCCCCCGGGGAGTGCGGAAGTCGATCCCGCAGGTCGGCGGCGATCACGGTCTTGGCATGGTAGGGCTGCTCGCCCTGCACAAAGCTCTGTGCGCCAGAGAAGGCAGCCGTCAGGGCGGTGTTCACCGTCACTTTCTCTTGCCTGCACCGGGCGACCAGGGCAGTTGTCTCCGCCTCCGACAGCTCAATGGAGAGCAGATCGTGGTGGTAGTGATCCCAGTACGCTTTGGTCAGAATCTCATAGTCTTCCTGGTCAAAGAATACGGCCTCTTGGGCCCACTTTCGATTCATCCGCCCGATGAGGAACTTGACCAGGCGCGGCTGAGAAACATCATCCGGAAGGTTGTCCAGGTCGATGGGTTTTGGCGCTGGCAGCACCTCCACCTCGCGCTCTGGCTCACCAAGGCACACCATCAAGTCCCGGGCCAGGTACGCCAGGGACATCCCATCGCAGATGATGTGGTGGCAGAGGATGAGCAGCTCGGACACATCTGGAGCCTGAACCAGGACAAACCGGATGGCCGGACGAGTCTCGAACTCGAACGGCACCCTAGATGCGCGAGCATGGGTCTCGATCCAGTCGTTCTCAGATTCCCTGGGGACCACGGTGATGGGGATCTCCTGGACGCCCTGAGAGGTGAACCACGGGGCATGGTCAGCACGGGTCTCAATCCGGACCCGGAGCAGGGCATGGCGCTGCTGGATCTTGGTCACTGCACTCCGGAGCATCTCCTCGGAAACGGTTCCCCGGATGCGGGCGACTATGGCTACGATGGCAAAGGGCGAGCGTGCAAAGAATCGCTCCGCCGCTGTGATTTCTCTCTCGTACTCTATGACGCCCTGATACTCTGGCATGGTTCTTCACTCCTATACAGGATCCATCAATCGTCAATCGTCTATCTTCGCAACCCATACCTCCCCCTCGCGCCCAACGCGCATGAAGAAGGGTAGGCATCTAATCCTCAGCCGCCCGTGGCTCAAAGCTGAGAATCGTCTCGCCCGTACCATCCAGTAGCTCAAGCTGCTCTCCTGCCAGCCGGTAGCCGGTTACAGATGCCAGGGCAGCCAGAAAGGCCTCCTCCTGATCCATCACACCCTCTGGCTCCATGCACCACATCTCGGTGACAGCAACGGCGCCTATGCTGAGCTCATCGTCGCTAACCTCGTAGGTGCCAAAGTAGGTGTTGCACCCCGTGGACCCGCTGATCTGATCCTCGGAGAACTCGGCTGATGGTGCCCTATCCGGCAGCGGCGACTCCCCTTCGAGGGTGACCAAGACCCACCGAGTATCCGGCAGGTCTACGCCGCCCGCCGGGCCGGCACCACAGGCTGCGAGCAAGACAGCCAGAGCCATCACAGCGATCGTAAAGGTTGTGCGCTTCATTTTCTGTACCTCCCTGTTCTTTGGTTCTCCTCTTTGATATGTTCCGCACCTTGGTGTTTCATCATCCACAACCCGTCAGTCTTTGGTGCCGCACGCCATGCAGGTGACTGAAATCAAGGGCAATCCCAGCGCGTAGAGCCGGCGCAGCAGGCTGTGCAACGCGGCCTGGTCGACCACGCCGGTCAGCACCGTGGTCGGCGGGCCATCGCCCGCGCGCTCTACGTTGACCGTCATCCTTTCGTCCCAGTCTGCCCAGCTCTCGTCGAGCTCTCCCGGCACCCTGATCTCGTAAATCCGAGGGCTGTCCAACGTCAGCTTCTGTCTATTTGACTTCATCGAGCGTCTCCCACATCTATGCCATCCTTCTGGTCATCATGATCATCAGTCGAGGCAGAAACCATCGGAAGCTCGGCGAACGAAACGTGTTTGGCGTCCCTCGATACCTTCTTGCGTCCAG
>JASFLR010000325.1:0-4734 GCA_050117995.1 Anaerolineae bacterium | reverse complement strand
TGCCTCTGGGTGCACGTCGCTGATGTTGCGGCCCTCGTGCCGCCCGGCAGCCCCGTTGACCTGGAGGCTCGCGCCCGGGGGGCTACGCTCTATCTGCCCGAGCGCGCTGTCCCCATGCTGCCCTGGGAGGCGGCGCAGCGTCTGGGGCTCGGGTTGGCCGATGTCTCCCCGGCGCTATCGTTCCGCCTGCGTCTGGATGCGGCGGGGGACGTTACCCTTCTCGATGTGGCGCCGAGCTGGGTCCGCGTCACCCGGCTGACGTACAAAGAGGCTTTAGCGCGCCTTGACGAGGAGCCCCTGCGCAGCCTCTACCAGATCGCCCAACGGTACCGGGCACTTCGCGACGAACGGGGCGCGATTGCCCTTGATCTCCCCGAGGTCAGGATACAGGCCGATGGCGAACAGGTTACGATCGAGCCCCTGTTGCCCCTGGCCAGCCGCGAGTTGGTTACCGATGCGATGCTCATGGCGGGGGAGGGCGTGGCTGTCTATGCCCTCAAGCATCAGATTCCCATCCCCTTCACCACGCAGGACCCGCCAGAGACGGAGGAACGGCCGCAGGACCTCGCCGGGATGTACAGCTTGCGCCGGGAGCTCAGACCCAGCCAGCAGAGCGCCATGCCCGGCCCCCATGCCGGACTGGGCATGGAGGTCTATGTGCAGGCCACGAGTCCGCTGCGGCGTTACCTAGATCTGGTGACGCACCAGCAATTGCGTGCGCATCTCAGGGGGGATGAGTTGCTGGACACGCAGGAGCTGGTAGAGCGCATCGGCGCCGCCTCCGCCAGCGCGGGGAGCGTCCGCCGTGCCGAGCGGCTGGCCCGCAGGCACTGGACGCTGGTGTATCTGGCGCAACGCCCCGGCTGGCGGGGGGAAGGGGTTCTGGTGGAGAGACGCAGGCGGCGCGCGACGGTGGTCATACCCGAGTTGGATCTGGACCCCCGCGTGCACCTGCGTGCTGATCTGTCTCTGAATAGCCTGGTGTCCCTCGTGCTACGCAAGGTGAATCTGCCAACCCTGGAGACCAATTTCAAGGCCGTGCCTTGACCGGCTGGGAAGAGCCAGCACTGTCTTTCAGGAGAGAACCAATGGCGCAACCGTACGATCTGGCCTTTGTGGGCCACTATACCAAGGACACTATCGTCTCTGACTCAGGCCGGCGCATCGTAGATGGTGGCGCCTTTAACTATGGCGCCCACGTTGCCGCTGCCATGGGTCTTCGTGCAGCCGCAGTCACGCGCCTTGCCGTGGAGGACTGGCACGTCGTAGAACAGCTCGAGCGGCTCGGGGTGACTGTGTTCGCCCGGACCTCTCCCGAGTCCACCTGCTTGCGGCTGGAGTATCCCACCTCGAACCTGGATGAACGGGTAATCTATGTGACCAGCACTGCCGGTGCCTTTACCCCGGGCGAGGTCACCGCCGTGGATGCGCGGGCTATTGTCGTGGGCGCCTCTATGCGGGGCGAGGTGGGCCTGGATCTGATCGAGGCAGTGGCACAAAAGGCTGCGCTGATCGCCGTCGACGCGCAGGGATTTGTCCGCACCAACCGGCAGGGTACGCTGCGCAACGCGCCATGGCCCCAGAAGGAGGAGCTGCTGGCCTTGGTGGACATCCTCAAGACCGATGCTGTGGAGGCCGAGATGCTGACCGGTGAGCGCGACATCCGTACTGCGGCGCGCATGCTGGCCGAACTGGGGCCGGGTGAGATTGTGCTCACCCATCGCCACGGGCTGCTGGTCTATGCGGGAGGCCAGTACCACGAGGCAGGCTTCTACCCAGACTGCTTGGTCGGCCGCAGCGGGCGCGGTGATACCTGCCTGGCAGCCTATGCCGCAAGCAGGCTGGACGCCTCCCCCGCCGAAGCAACGATCTGGGCCGCGGCTGTAACCAGCCTCAAGCTTGAGGCGGAAGGCCCCTTCCGAAGGAGCATCGACGAGGTCGAGGAGCTGATCCGGCAGCGATACAGACCGGGCACGGCTGTCTAGCCGCCGCAACCTATTCCCGGACAGGAGCACCGTTGGCACCCCCGATCGATTTTCAGGGCACCATCAAAGCCAACTGCCAAGATCCGCAGACGGACTGGACGCCCGCCCCCGCAGGCATGACAAGGCGCTAATCGATTTTTGACGCAGTTGACAGATCCCAGGTTCTATGCTATCATGGCGCATCTTTTCCGCAGGAGTCAGGCAATGGTGGGCGTGAGGCCATCCCACAACTCAGCGCATGCCGTGCTCTCGGGCATCGTCCCCGATGGCCTTCTTGCGTTGCCTACCTCCCTCGGCGCTAGCTGTACCGTCACTTCGATTACCACTACTAGCATGCGTTGGCCTGCGCCTTTTGCTCTGCGCGGAGGTGACCCGGACTGAATCATGTAGCCCGAGCTGGAACAGCCGGGTGCCAGGGGAACCAGGGGAGCGTGGAGCCACAGGCGACACGCTCCTTTCATATCTCCCGGCGGGCCTGGTCTGTCGTGACCCAAACCCTGTCCCGGGTACGGGCTCGGAGACTGAAGGAGGGCATAGATGGCGATACTGGTGATGAAATTCGGCGGCACGTCCGTCGGCAGCGCCGACGCGATACGGCAGGCTGCTACCATTATCCTGGAACAGCAACAGGCCTGGGAGCAGCAAGTCGTAATCGTCTCGGCCATGAGCGGCGTGACCGACGAGCTGACCCGGGGAGCCCTTGGTGCTGCCTCTGGCGACGAGCGGGCATACCGTTCGGTTGTCGCCGACCTTCGCGTCCGTCATTACCGCGTCGTGGACGAGCTCCTGGAGGCAGATGGGGGGCGTGCCAGGTTGCTGGCGACCGTTGACGAGTATCTCGACGAGTTTGCCTCCTTTTGCCGGTCCATCCACGTCCTCGGTGAGGTGACTCCACGCGCCATGGATGCGATCACCTCGCTGGGCGAGCGGATCAATGCCCGGGTCCTGGCCGCCCTGCTTCGCCAATCCGGGGCGCAAAGCGAGGCGGTCGATTCAACAGAGCTGATCGTCACCGACGAGACCTTTCAGAATGCGGTGCCGCTGATAGAGGCCAGCCGCGCCGCCTGTGCTACCCGGCTCGTGCCCATGCTCGAAAGTGGTGTGATCCCCATCGTTACCGGCTTTATTGGGGCCGCAGAAAGCGGTGTCACTACTACATTGGGACGTGGTGGCAGTGACTATAGCGCCGCCATCCTCGGTGATTGCCTGGATGCCGATGAGGTCTGGATCTGGACCGACGTGGACGGTGTGATGACTGCCGATCCGCGCATCGTGTCTGACGCCCGGGTCATTCCATCTCTGAGCTACGGTGAGGTCGGCGAGCTGGCCTACTTTGGCGCCAAGGTGCTGCATCCCCGTACCATCCGGCCGGTGGTAGAGCGTGGCATCCCGCTGTGGGTCAAGAACACCTTCAATCCGGCTTTTCCAGGGACGCGGATCGACAGGGAGGCAAAGAACACCCCCGCCACCGTCAAGGCCATCACGGCCATCGAGGGGTTGAGCCTCGTCACGGTCGAGGGACGAGGTATGATGGGCGTGCCCGGCATTGCCGCACGGACCTTCTCCGCGGTTGCCAGCCAGGGGGCCAGCGTGCTGATGATCTCCCAATCATCATCGGAGCAGTCTATATCCTTTGTCATCCCGACGGCGGCGGTGCCGCCCGTCATTGCCGCCATCGAGGCGGAACTGGCCCTGGAGTTGGCCCGCAACGACGTCGACCGCGTGTGGTCGATGGACGATGTCGTGATCGTCACTGCTGTCGGCGCGGGCATGCGAACCACCCCAGGGGTTGCCGCCCGTGTGTTCGGCGCGCTGGGCGGGGGCGACATCAATGTCATAGCCATTGCTCAGGGCTCCTCTGATTGCAGCGTATCATTCGTGGTCGCTGCAGAAGCCTGTGCCGAGGCTGTGCATCAGATTCATAGGGAGGTGATCGTCGATGGCGGATAGACCTCGTGACCCGAACAAGGTACCGGTAGCCGTGCTGGGCGCAACCGGCGCCGTCGGCCAGCGCTTTGTACAGCTCCTGGTTGATCATCCCTGGTTCGAGCTTTCCGCGCTTGCGGCGTCGGAGCAGAGCGCGGGCCGGCCCTTTGCCGAGAGGGCCAGCTGGGTGATCCCCGGCGACCCGCCGCCCTGGGTCGGTGAGATGGTCGTACGGTCCCTGGAACCGGACCTCCCGGCGCGCATCGTCTTTTCGGCCCTGCCTTCGCCGGTTGCCCGGGAGATTGAGCCGGCCTTTGCGCGGGCAGGCTACGCGGTATGCTCAAACGCCTCGGCATTCCGCCAGGCGCCGGACGTGCCGCTGCTGATCCCGGAGGTCAATGCTGCGCACGTCGACATGATCCCGCGCCAGCGCAAGGCCAAGGGCTGGCCCGGGCTCATCGTTGCCAGCCCCAATTGCACCTGCACGGGCATGGTCATGCCGCTGCGGCCCCTGCACGATGCGTTCGGACTTGAGCGTGTCTTTGCTGTGTCCATGCAGGCCATATCGGGCGCAGGCTACCCGGGAGTCGCCTCGCTGGACATCTTGGGCAACGTAGTGCCGTATATCGGCGGCGAGGAGGAAAAGATCGAACAGGAGGCGCGGCTGCTCCTGGGAGCGATCCAGGATGGACGCCGTGTCGCTGCTGATCTGATCATCAGCGTTCAGGCCAACCGGGTGCCGGTGCTGGATGGGCACACGGTCTGTCTTTCGCTGGGATTCGAGCGTCCGCCCGCGGTGGAGCAAGCCATCGAGATCCTGCGT
>JASFLR010000324.1:0-4739 GCA_050117995.1 Anaerolineae bacterium | reverse complement strand
CTGGTAGCTCGGTCGTCGGGAGGGAGAAGCGTGACTTTGACACGGGCCACGTTGCCTCTGAAACGCCCACGGTAGTGCGGGCACCGCTCAAGAACCATCGACTCGCCGCGCCGCCACGAGGCCAGAGTGAACGGTCCATTGGTCACGAGGTTCTTCGCCTCTGCCCAGGCCGCCCCGTGACGCTCCACCGCCCGGCGCGGAACAGGGTACGTGGCCGAACAGGCCAGCAGGTGGAGAAAGTATCCGATGGGCCCTTCGAGCTCGACCATAAGTGTGACGCCATCGAGGGCCTGCACACCCACCGCCTCTGCCTCGCGCACCAGGCCGTCGTGGTACGCTCTGGCGCCCCTGACGTCATAGAGCAGGCTGGCATTTCGCGACTCGGTGGCCGGATCGAGCACGCGCTTCCAGGCATACGCAAAGTCGTGGGCCGTCACAGGCGTGCCGTCACTCCATACCACGTCATCCCGCAGGTGAAAGACGTACTTCCGCCCACCATCGAGCATTTCCCAGCTTGCTGCCACGTCGGGCACAACGCCGAGCTCCGGCGTATGCTCAACCAGCCCGCTGAAGAGTTGCTCAATCACGGATGCCGAAGGAGCATCGTAGCACAGCCCGGGATCCAGGGTCAGTGGGGCACTCGCAGATCCAATAATCCGGAGGGCACGGGGCGCAGGCGGCACGGAGCCTGCCGCCGCACTCTGGCCCGCCCGCTGCCACAGGGTGAACCCCTCTTCGTAGGCCTGCTGCGCCCGCCCAAAGTTAAACACGCTGTGATGGGTCAGCCCCAATTTCATCTGCGTCCGCGCCGCTCGTTCGTATTCGCGTTCGGGCGCGTCCGAGTCCACCGCCAGCTCCATCAGCAACGCCAGCGCCCGCTCATAGGCGCGGATCGCTTCCTGGTGGGCGACCAGCCCCCGCGCACGGTCTCCGGCCGCGATCAGGGTATCGGCCGCTTCTGCCACCCGCCCTGCCAGCTCCAGGTGGTCGGCGATCAGGCCCACATACTCCTCCACTCGCTCCCCCCCCTGCTCCAGCAGCCAATCCGCCACAAGCCCGTGGTATACCCGCCGCACCCGCTTCAACACGCCTTCATACGCGATCTCCCGAAGCATGTTGTGCTTGAAGATGTATTCCTCGGCGCCGACAAAGGCTGAGGTCTCCCGCTGGAACACCATCTCCCGGCTCCGCAGCGCCGACAGCCTTTCCGCCACCTCCCCCTCTTCAGCGTCCTTGCCAGTCGAGGCGCTGATCCGCTCCACCGCTCGGTCCCAGAATAGCCGGCCCACTACCGACGCCTGCTGCAGCACCGTCCGCTCCCCCACCGGCAACCGGTCCAGCCGCGCCTGCAGCACGCCAGACAACGTCGGCGGCACGCGCACCTCCGCCAGACGGGAGGGCTCCAGTCGCCACTCCATCACCCCCTTGACGATCACGCCATCTTCGACCAGCATCTTGATCAGCTCTTCGATGAAGAAGGGATTGCCCTCTGTCCCCGATACGATGAGGTCACGGAAGGCCTCCGGCACCTCCGGGACCTTTTGCAGGATCTCAGCCACCAGCCGCCGGCTGTCCCACCTGGACAATGGCTGCAAGTGCAGCCGTGTGTGGACCGGCTGGCCCTCGCCCCAATGGGGACGTCGCTCAAAGAGAGCAGGACGCGCGGCCCCCACGATCATCGCCGGCTCCTGGGCCAGCGCCAGGGCCAGATGGTTGAGGGCATCGAGGGAGCTGGCATCCGCCCAATGCAGGTCCTCCAGCAGAATCAGCACCGGCAGGCGGGACGCCATGCCCTTGAAATACCCCGCCAGATGGCCCAGAGCCCGGTCTCGCAGCGCCTGCGCATCGTCCTCGCCAGCCAGGAACCCGCTCCCCTGAGTTTCAAAGCCTGCCAGGCGACCAATGAGGTGGGCCGCCCTGCGGCTGTCTTCACCCTCGCCGAGCGCCACCGCCACGCCCTGCTCCAGCTTTCTCCTCACCATCGCCGCCGGATCGCTGTCCTGTATCTGGAATCGGAAGGCGACCAGATCCCGGACCAGGCCGTAGGGCACGTTCTGCATCTCCGGCACGGCGCGCCCCTGGAAGTAATAGAACTGCTCAGGCAGTAGCTCCGACCAGGTGTCGAACTCGTGCAGCAGCCGCGACTTGCCGACTCCTGCCTCACCGACGACGGTCACGACCTGCAGCTCGCGATCCTCTACCGCGGTGTGGAAAGCCTCGCGCAGATGCTTCAGCTCCGCCTCGCGGCCGACCATGCGTGTCTCGATCCCCTCCACGCCGCGCACCGGCTTGTGAAACGCCCGGGGCTTGGCCCCTTCCACCAGGTAGGTCTGCACCGCATCAGTTCTGCCTTTGACCAGCAGCGGCTCCTGGGTCAGCACGTCGAACACCCCCCGCAGGTGGCGATAGGTGTTGTGACTGATCAGGATGCCACCGGGGGGCGCGTTCTGCTCCAGGCGTGAGGCCACGTTGATGGCATCGCCCATGGCCGTGTACTCGACCCGTAGATCGGAGCCCACCTCGCCAACGACCACCAGGCCGGTGTGGATCCCGATCCGAACACTGAAGCCCTCGATCCCTCTCTCCCTTTCCAGCGTCTCCGCGTACCGCTGGGTCCCGGCAGCGATCTCCAAGGCCGCGCGGACGGCCCGCTCGGGATCGTCCTCGTGGGCAACCGGAGCCCCAAAGAAGGCCAGCACCGCGTCGCCCATGAGTCGGGCCAGCGTGCCCTCGTGACGGTAGACGGGCTCGATGAGCACGTCAAAGGCGCCGTCCATGATCTCCATCACATCCTCGGGATCGAGATGCTCGGCAAGCGCCGTCGAGCCCTTGACGTCGGAGAAGAGGATGGTGACCGTCCTGCGCTCCCGGCCAACTTGGCCGCGCGTGGACATGAGCTGCTGGGCGAATTCCTTGGGCACCAGGCGCTGGAGGCGCTTCGCAACACCTTCCGTTGTGCTGGGAACGGGGGTTTCGGGTGCGACTGAATCTGCCTCGGCCAATCGTTCGATCTCTTGGCCACATTTGAAGCAGAACCGCACGTCGGGCTCGAGGGGCAATTCGGTTCCGCACTGTGGGCAGATGAGGGCCAGCCTCGCCCCACACTTCACACAGAAGTCCGCACCTGCTGGGTTCTCTTTGCTACACCTTGGACATCTCATGGCAACCTCTTGGTCTCTGTTCCGCCTTCTCGCCTGACCTTCGAATGCCTGCTCATATCTGGTGTAGACGCACTACCGAGAGTTCAAGAAAAAGCGGTCGAGTTCACGCCGAGTTGTGAGCAGAGTGGTATATGCAGGGTTGTGGCTGGTGTATTCTCTACAGGGGAGGGTATTGCATGAGTAGGCATTTTCTACCGATTTCAGTGGCTGGATCGATAAAACGAGGTGCATCGCACCTGCGATCCAATCCAGTTGCGATTGCCCTGTACAGGAAACCCAGGGCAACCTGTCTCCGGCACGCATACTGGAAGCTCCCGCTCGTCAAAAAACGATCCGCTGCTCCAACCCTTCCAGGTCGAGAATAGTGATCTTTTGACCCTCGACGGCGATTAACCCCTGGTCGCGGAAGGTGCCGAGCACTTTGTTCACACTCTCGCGGGTGGCGGCCACCCAGGTGGCCAGTTCGGTTTGGGTCAGGTGCAGGTCAAGCTCGATGCCGTCCTCCTCTGTTCCGTAGCGGCCGGCGAGATCCACGAGCCTCATCGCCACCCGGCCATAGACGTCGAGGAAGGCCAGGCTCTCGGCGTGTTCGGTGGTGAACCGGAGGCGGGCGGTCAAGACTTCTATGATGCTTCTGGCCATGGAGGGACTGGCCTCCAGATGCTGGAAAAAGTGGTCCCGGTGTAGTGTGAGGGTGACTGTCCTTTCCAGTGCCACGGCCCCAGCTGAGCGAGGCTGCCCGTCGAGCAGGGAGAATTCGCCAAAGACGTCGCCGGGCCCGTAGATGTTGAGCGTGACTTCCTGCCCTGTTTCGCTGAGCGTGAAGATGCGGACCTTGCCGGACTCGACGATGTACATCGTCTGTCCCAGGCTTGCCTTGTGAAAGATAATCATGCCTTTGGCAAAGGTACGCCGGCCCAGGCTGTTGGCCAGATTCTCCAACGCCTGGTCTGACAGGCTGGCAAAGAGGGGTACATCGCGCAATATGGTCGCCTTGGACACTTGGGCCTCCCGGCTCAATCCAGCTAGCACGAACCCACACGCCCATCAGCTGCTTGCGGGCGCTACCTACATCCTCCAGAGTATACCACAGATCCATCGATCTTGGTAGGGCATAGAAAGGAACAAGTCGTGGTTGGGGTGGAAGAGCAAGAAGCGTGGATGGTGCCCTCGGTTCTTGAGTCGTGACTAGACATAAAGGGACAGTCATGTGTGGCATACTGTCCGATTGCCAGCGGAGTCGAATAATGACTATTGCCGGCACTGGCCAGCACCTTTGCGTGAAAGCTCAGCTCCAGATGTTCCGGTACTCCCCCCTCACCCCGGCAGGTGGAGCGACTGGCCGCGGGCGGCCAGTGCTGCCTCGCGTACCGCCTCGCCCAGGGTGGGATGGGCGTGCACCGTGGCGGTGATCTCCTCCAGGGTGGCCTCCAGCGCCAGGGCGACGCCGCCCTCGTGGATCAGATCGCTGGCGTGGGGGGCCACGATGTGCAGGCCGAGCAGCTCGCCAAAGCGGTCCTCGCTGATGACCTTGACAAAGCCATCTGTCGCGCCGTAGGTCCGCGCCTTGCCGCTGGC
>JASFLR010000323.1:0-4746 GCA_050117995.1 Anaerolineae bacterium | reverse complement strand
GCGTTGGACGGCCCCGAGATCTGGATCAAGCGCGATGACCAGACCGGATTGGCTACCGGCGGCAACAAGACGCGGAAATTGGAGCTACTCACCGGCGAGGCATTGGAGCAAGGGGCCGACGTGATGCTGACCGTTGGCGCGGTGCAGTCGAATCACTGCCGCCAGACAGCAGCAGCGGCGGCCCGCGCGGGGCTCGAATGCGTGCTGGTGCTGCGCGGCTATGCCCCACCGCGGAACGAGTGGACCGGAAACCTGCTGCTGGACGATTTGCTGGGGGCGCGACTGTGGTGGGCGGAGGAAGCCGACCCGCTGGACGCGCTGGCAGAGGCCGCGGCGGCGCAGCGTGCTGCGGGACAGCAACCGTACGTAGTCCCCTACGGCGGCTCCAATTCGATGGGAGCTGCGGCCTATGCCCTGGCCTTTGAAGAGCTGTGGGAACAGGCTGAAGGTGTTTCTGAGGGCAAGCGGCTGCACTTTGACCGCGTAATCTTTGCCAGCAGCTCGGGCGGGACGCAGGCCGGGCTGGTAGTCGGCGCAAAAGCGTGCGGCTACGACGGGCAGGTGCTGGGCATCAGCGTGGACAAGACGGGCGGGCACCTGCGCGAGACGGTATTGGCACTATTGGCTGCCACTGCGGAGAGACTGGACCTGGGGCTGAGTTTTGTCCCAGAGGATATCCTCGTCGACGACAGGTTCATGGGCGGGGGCTATGCCGTGCTGACCGGCGCCGAGCGGGAAGCGATCCGCCTGGTAGCGCAGACCGAGGGCATCCTGCTCGATCCGGTGTACACGGGCAAGGCGATGGCCGGGTTGATGGGCCTGATCCGCCAGGGTGAGATCGGTGCGGGCGAACGGGTGCTTTTCTGGCACACGGGCGGCAGTCCGGCCCTATTTGCTTACGCAGATGGCCTGTTGGGCAACCGGGCATGATAGAGATAGGGAAAGCCGATCGGAAGGGACTGGCTAGGCTATTCCAGGGCTATACCTGGAACTACCTGCCAGATGCCATTCTCGAGGGGACGGTGGGGCGTGCCCTGGCCGACGATGCCGGCGATCCGCACGCGGCGGTGCTGGAAGCGCCAAGCCTTAAACTTGGCATCGTGGGCGGCGACGCGGCGCACCCATCCGCGCGCACATACGTAGAGCAGATCCCCAAGCAGACGGCGCTGTTCTTTTCATCGGAGGGTTGGGAAGCGCTGGTGCAAAGCATCCACGGCGGCAGCTCGATCACGATGCTCCGCTACGCCTTTACCAGTGAGGCGCTGGATATCGAACACCTCCGCGAGCTGGGCTCCCGGGTGCCAGATGGCTACCGGCTGGTGCCGATGGAGCTGAACCTGGCCCGGCGGTTGGGCGAAGAGACTAGCCGGTTCGCCGAGGATCATATGCGGCTCTTTGATTCTCCCGAGGATTTCGTAGAGCGCGGCTTTGGCTTTTGCCTTCTGCACGGGCACCAGATCGCCAGCGTAGCCACGACCTTTGCTGTGTGCAGCAAGGGGATCGAGATACAGATCAACACCAGGAGGCAGCACCAGCGCAAGGGACTGGCAACGGTGGTCGCTGCTGCGTTGATCGCCCACAGTCTGGAGCAGGGCCTGGATCCCAACTGGGATGCCGCCAACGAGTCATCGGTTGGCCTGGCCACGAAACTGGGGTATACGCCGCAGGGAACGTATCCGATGCTGTTCTATACGGGTTCGCGCGTGCTGGGCACCGTCGCGCGCGCCGGTCTCAAGGCAAAGGAATTGCTCGAGGGCTGAACGGGCTAGGCGAGAGGCCAAAAGGGCCAGATCCGCTGCAGGAAGACGTATTCGCGCCGGCCGAGAACCGTAGACAGGACCGTGCTGTGGATCCAACCGGCGGGCTGGCCATAGTTGTCATAACGATGTCCGGCAACCTCGAAGGGCAGGGGCCACGCCACAGACACTGACTCCACGCCAATATGATAGTGGAAGACAACCTCATCGGTAGCGATGCGATAGCCTGGTTGGGGCTCCCCCAACCCCAAGACCTCCCGCCACAAACCGGATAGCGCATCATGGCGGGCGTCCTCGAAAAGCACGGCGATGCCCTTTTGCGCCACATAGAGGTTCCCCTGTTGCTCTACAAGCCCATCCCAAGTTAGTTCGGGCGGTGCCTGGACCGCATCCGCCAGCGCCGCGCCCACCTCAGGCGAGGTGACTACCTTGCCGCCGCGCGCCAAGAACTGGCGTAGAAGGTCCAGGTCGGCTGCGGCAAAGTGACCGGTTGACGGTGACAGCGCCACGATGGCCCGTACGCCGTCCAGGTCATAGCCGTCCAGAGCGCCCACGACTGCAGTATTGATACACTCCTTGGCCAATATCGCCAGCCGCTGGTAGGGCTGCACCTCCAGCAGCACAGAGGCACGCCCGGCGCCGATCTGTTCGTGGGAGCGGGCCGGGGGCGAGAGTACCAGCACCTCGGGCCGCGATGGGGTGGAGCGCATCAGGCGGCGCAGGGTGGACAATACCATCGAGACCTGCTGGAACATGGTCTCTGTGTCGTAGGCGGTATCGTGGGTGTCGTTGTAGAGCCCCTGCTCCCGCACGTTATAGTTCCAGTAAGCAATGCCCTCCAGCTCGCCGCCGCCCTGGCGGACCAGCAGGGCCAGGATTATGCCGTTGGCAACAGCATCGGAGACGGTGCCGGGATCAGAGCTGGCCTGGCTCAGCCCCCAGCTATTGGCTGCTGCCCACAGCCACAGCGGCTTATCGTAGCGGGCCGAGTAGAGACCGGCAGAGCGAGCCAGCAGGAAAAGGCCGACCAGGTCCTGGTCGCTCAGGGGCACGTCGGGCAGGCCGTCGCGGGGATAGGCATCAAAGGTAACGCAAAAGTTAGCGGGCGTATCGCGAAAGAGGGCCTCGACGTCCGGCATGGCAAAGGTTCGGCGGGCCTGGGCGCCGTCAAAGGACATCGTCACCGGCAGGCCGGGATGGATCTGGTCCCACAGCGTGGCGCTCCAGACGGCGTATTCGACCACGTAGCGCGACTCGAATTGACCCAACAGCCGCTGGCGGCCGGGGTCGTCGCCCACGTCGTCAAAACCAAAGCCGTGCATCTCCCGGAACGCTGCCTCAGCATGGGTGGAATAGTCGCCGCCAATCGGTTCGTCAGCCAGGTTGAGCATGAGCAGCACATCGGCGTAGGGCTGCACGAACTCGCCCTCCACCCAGCGGTAGTAGGCCTCGATATCGCGACGGTAGCTGGGCGCGTAGAAGGAGGCGCTGACACCTCCGCTATAGATATCCAACGGCTGGCCCGCGGCGTCGCGCCTCAGATCGGCAGGGTGATCCTCGTTCCACACCCGGCCCATCTGGATCTGGTAGCCCACGGGCAGGACGGCCTTGACGCCCGCGGTCCGGCAGGCAGCCAGCATGCGGTGCTGCGCCTCGACGACGGCAGCGGCGGCCCCGTGACGGGGGTCAGCAGGGTTGATAAAGGCCTCGTAGACTGCGTAGGAAAGGCCCGGTTCCACCTTGTCCGGGTCGACAATGCCCGGGTTGTTGTGACCGATCCAGACCACATTGGCGCCGTTGTCCACCATGCGGCGCACGGTGGCCTCCATCTCGCGCGCCGAGTCCTCGGGGTAGGCTTCTACAGCCCAGCCGGCGTAGGTGCGGGGTGGCGGGGCGGCGCGAGTAGACGCGAGGGGTCGGCTCACCACGAATATGATGGCAAGAGCTATCCACAGCGCCCATTCAACACGCCGTACGCGCATACGCCGATCCCTTCCCCGTCGTTGCCAGCATTGTAGCAAGGGCCTGGCGGCATGTCAACCCATGACCAAAGTCATGGGTCGGGAGGTGACGGATCGCACTTTTCTGCAGGCGCGCTTTCTGATACTATGTTTCGGGTGAGGTCGCGGACCTCGAGTTTTGCCGCGCACCGGCGCGGTAGGAGGGGTCTACTACGAGAAAGCGCCTACCTGGGCGGTCTCGATGGAGGGAACAAAGGAAATGAACAAAGCGCTCAAAATTGGAGGGATCGTTGTCCTGGTACTGGTCCTGGTCGCGGCGGGGGTCATGGCGCTGCGCGCGGCGAACCAGCCATCCACCGCGAACAACACGCCGCTTGCCAGCGCCACGGTCATCCGGGGCAGCATCGAGGAGACGGTCAGCGCGACGGGCAATGTGGGCGTTGAGGAGCAGGTGGCGCTGCCCTTTGGCACTGGCGGCGAGATTGCCGAGGTTTTGGTCAACGCAGGGCAAACGGTCGAGGCCGGAGACGTGCTGGCGCGGCTGGATACGTCATCCCTGCAGGGACAGATTGACCAGACGCAGGCCAGCCTGGATACTACCAGGACCCGCCTGGCGCAGGCACAGGTCCCGCCGAGCGAGAAAGAGTTGGCTTCGGCTCAGGCCGCGCTGGATAGCGCCAGGGCCACCTATGAGCAGGTGCAGGAGGGGGCCAGCGGGGAAGACCTGGCTTCGGCCCAGGCGGCATTGGACAGCGCCAAGGCCAACTATGATAGGGTCAAGGCCGGTCCTACCGAGGCAGAACTGGCGGCAGCCAAGGCCCAGCTCGACAGCGCCAGGGCTGCGGTTCGGCAGGCCCAGGCCAGTTACGACCGGGTCAAGGACAGTCCCTTCGTGGCCATGCTGCCAGAATCATTGAACTTGCAGAACGCTACCATCACGCTGGAGCAGGCCCAGGCCAACTATGACGCCCAGGCGAACCGCCCCACGGCGAGCGAGTTGGCCTCTGCCAACGCCCAGGTGGCGCAGG
>JASFLR010000322.1:0-4759 GCA_050117995.1 Anaerolineae bacterium | reverse complement strand
TGCCCGGTGATCGTCGCTGGCATGCTGTGGCTCAGTGTGGTAGGCATACAATGAGATGCCCGAGAACACGGAAATGGCCACCACTGCCAGACAGCCCAACACCCGCCAGCGCTCATAAAGCCATGCTATCCCCGCGCCCAATATTATGTAAAATGGCGTGGAAAATGTGAAGGCATAGCGCACGTGGTACAGGGGCGTGACGAAGGAAGCCAGGTAGATCAGCACCAGCGGCAGAGCCACATGCCCGGCGAGAAACCAGCGTCCAGACCAGAAGCCGGTCAGCTCGTCCCTGGCGGGCTTGTAGAGCAGTCCCACGATGCACAGGGCCGCAAATAGCGCCAGCATGGGCCAGACGCTGATGGGTTTCACCGATTGGCCCAGGGACAGTGCTGACCAGGTCTCCAGCAGCACGGTACCCATCGCGGTGAAGTCGCGCCAGGGAGGCACCGGCGGCTGGGTTGCCTGGCGCCATGCTACCCCGATCCACGGTGCGTAGAGCAGCAAGACTGCTGCCTGCGCCAGCAGCCACCTTCCCATCCAACCCAGGCTCACCCGTATCTTCCGCCAGTTCACGAGCCACCAAAGCCCTACCATCAGATTCAAGGCAACCAACAGGAAGGCAAAGTAGTAGAGGGACCACAGGCCGAGCGCACCGCAACCTGCGTAGAGAAGCAACCACAACATCCGGTCCCTCTGGCGGGAACCTGGCATCGATATCAGGTAGAACACAGCAACAAGCACACCCATGCCCAGCGCGGCGCCAAGGGTGTACATCCGCACTTCCTGGGAGTACCAGACATTATACGGGGAGATGGCAACGAGAAACGCGGCGAGCAAGCCTGCCCTCGTCCCGAATGTCCTGGCTCCAAGCCAGTATGCAAGAGGTACCAAGAGCACGCCGAGGAGGACAGAAGGAAGCGCTACGGCAAAATCGCTCTGCCCCACCAGGCGTGTCCATCCGTGCAGCAGCAAGTAGTAGCCGGGGGGGTGTATGTCGCCAGCCGTATGCTCGATCAGCGCCGGCACGCTCTTGCCGGCCAGATGGACGCTCACCGTCTCATCGTACCACAGGCTCCCGGCACCCAAGCGATATAGCCGTAGGCCAAGTGCCAGCAGCACGATAGCTGCCGGCATCCATACCTGCAGGTGCGCCTTCCACTTCCCGCACATGAGCTAGCTATCGTCTGAGGAAGCGGGATCGGGAGTCGGCTCGAGCGGTTCGGCCGGCGCTGGCTCCGGCCCGGGACGTGCTTCCTCAGAAGGGAACACGACTTGCGTCCACTGGAAGGGATCAACAGGTACACCCAGGACCCTCATCTCCCAGTGCAGATGCGGGCCAGTTGACAGGCCAGTATTGCCTACCAGGCCAATCACCTCACCCTTGCCAACCTTCTGTCCTACAGTTACGTCAATCTGCGAGAGGTGCCAGAATCCGCTGTATACGCCCAAACCGTGGTCGATGATGACAGACTGGCCGCGCACATCGAGCGGCTCCGCGAGGACGACTGTTCCGGTCATCGGAGCCATCACTGCCACGCCCTTGTCAGCCCCCAAGTCCTGGCCCGAGTGGTAGCTGGCTACCGGCCCGCCGTTGTAGGAGCGGCGTTGTCCGAAAGGCGCCGTTACGCGTAGCTCACCATCGAGGGGCAGCCGAAAGCTCCCGTTCCACAGTCGATCGTCACTGATGCCCGCATATACAGCATTGACCTTCAGGCGCTCAGCCTCCGACAAGTCGGCAGAGAGCAGGCCCTGCCGTGACTCGGGCACTACGACATTGTACGTCCCAAAACCAGCTTTGGTCACCGTGAAACTCTCTTGCATTGTCAGCAGATCGCCGCTCTCTGTCTCGTTGGCTTCTAGCCGCAGGGAGTAGCTGCCGGCAGCTGTCAGTGCGTGGATGCCAGCCAGGGCCCAGTACCGTCCTTCCCCCTCCACAAACAGCAGATCCTGCCCCAGCAGCGAGCCGCCGAGTTCGAGACCCGGACCATCTATGACCTCGACTAATACCGTCTGCCCCTGTGCAGCCGGATCAGGACTAACCCGAACCATGGGAAAACCCGGCACACCAGCATGCTCTGCTGTTGGCAACGGAATATCCAGCGCTAACCCAGGCCAAAGCAAGCCCAATCGATCCAACTCATTCTCTACTCGCAGGGCGCACACAGTCGTGCCGTAGCGAAATGCCAGAGCGGGCAGGAACTCGCCAGGCTGAACCGGATGCATTCGCAGATTCATACCCGCACGGCCCAGGGACGCGTGGACCTGCTCGATCGCGGGTATGACCAGCTTTTGACCCACATCGATCAAGCTGGGGTTGGCAATGTCGTTCGCGGCGACTATTGCATCTACAGAAGAACCAAATCGCTGGGCAATGGAGAATAGTGTATCGCCTGGCTGTACCTCGTACACCTCGGGCTCGGGCGTCGGATCCTGTGCTGCCACTGTAGGTGCAAGCACAAGCAGGAGGATCACGCCCGCCAGCGCCAAGCCGACCAGGATTAGCGCCCGAGAGGTCCAACACTTTCTAGCGACTGCCACAGCAGACATTCTCAGATTCGCGTTTCGCATGCTGTGTTCCAAATCCTAGTCAAAATCCAACAGGTCGCCCGGGCGCACATGCTCCAAAATGGCAGGACGACCCTCCAAGTAGTATTGGGCGGGGCTGCTGGGTGCGTAATAGGGCCGAAATGGGCGTGCCACGACCTTGTCGACCACCCGCCTTTCCCCATCCAACCAGATCACACCGATAGCGAAAAAGACAAAGAACATGTGGATCGCTGTCTGGACCACACTCTCCCTGCCCTCGATGAACAGGTATACCTCGTCCTCTGGCAGCGCGGTTCTAAACATCAAGCCTCGCCCGCGTCGCCAAAAAGTGTCGCAGCGTACGACTTGGCTGGCTATTGTCTGGCCCGTCGTCAGATTCCTGAGCATAGCCGTACTATGCCTCGCTCCTCTCGACACCTGACCGCATCTGCCTCAGCCGGGCATATAGCTCTGCCGAGATATCATAGTGCCACGCGTGGCGGTCGATCGCATGCCAGAACTCCTCCAGCCCCCCGCAGCCGCCCTGCTCGTAGCGCAGGCATTGCACCATCATCTCCAGTTTGTCCGCGTCACGCACAAGCCGCCCCTCAGCGCTCGAATGTTCCTCAAACTCCCGCCAGAGCGCTTTCCAACGCGTCATCGTGGGTAGGGGAGCCAGAAGCTGATCCATGGCCAACGCCTCAGCACGGGCCTTCACTCCGTCGGGTAGCAGCTGTACCGCCGATACGGGCAGGTCGGTCAGGCGAACCTCGGCCAGGTCGTGCAACAAAGCCATGACCAACACATTTTCCACGTCCAGCTCCGTGTGTTCACCATCGCCATCGGATTCGCCAATGACCGCATCTGCCAGCGCCAGGGCAACAAAGGCAACCCCAAAACTGTGCTCTGCCACGCTTTCCACGTGAGGAACACCGCGCATACCCCATCCAGTGCGCGGAATGCGCTTCAAGTTCGCAGCTTCCATCAGAAGATCTAGCAAAGCTTCCCTACTCGCTTCCATGTAATCCTCGATCAACCAGGCACGCCACGATTGCCGGCGCGACATCGGTAATGGCCCGGGCGTCACCAAAGCATCCGAATGCAGGGCCCACCGCCAGGAGCGGTACCGGATTGGTGGTATGTGCCTTTGTCGTCGTATCCTCGATATTTCCATGGTCGCTGCACAGAACCACCGTTGTGTCAGGCGTCCGGTTGGCCAAGACCGACCCCAGGAAAGCATCCAGCTTTCCGAGCACCCACTCCGCCTCAATCCGCCTGTGGCCCGCCAGATCGGTAAGAAAAGACTCGTACAACACCAGGTCATGCTCATCAGCCAAACGCGCCAACCGGGCGCCAGCCTGCTCTGGCGTGACCAGGTCCAGTTCGTAGCCTAGATGGCGCGAGGCGATCTCATGGGTAAAATCCCAAAGTACCGCGTGCCCCTCCTCCAGGTCAGCCAGCGTCGGGATAGGGGCATCGGCCGCCAAAGCGGTTAGCGTCGACGCTCCCAGACGACGTTCCTTCTTGCGAATCATCTCCCAAAATCTCTCCGAGTGGGCATTGGCAAACAGCACCCGCCCACCCGCGTCCGCAACCCGCTTCAGAACGCTCGACTCTGCGATCACCTCCCTGAGCCGCTGCGTCGGAAAGGCAGTAACATGATCGCCCATGAGCGCTGGCGCATTGACTCCCGTAAACAGCGCCGTCTGCCCTGTGGCACTCTGGGGCAAGCCCGGCACACCCAGACAGGCATCAAGCGCCCGCAAGGTCAGACCGTCACGAGCCAGAATCGCGCACCGCTGGCTGTCCCCGGATCCGCGCCAGGCCGGAGGCAACGCCAGGGGCCCGCCCAGCAGGGCATTCAGGTGGGGCATCGGCACCTGGCTCAGCGGATTGTCAGGTCCGGCTGGAGCCAGTCCTACGCCATCTACAAAGATGAATAGAATCCGCGTCTGCATCTCTGGCACGTTGTTGCCCGCGCTGTCGCTGCCATCTGGGGCAGTCAAGGTCACAACTTGTAGCCGATTGTTCGCAGGAACCCCTTGCGCCAGGCAATGTCCTCTTCGCCCTCAATGCCCTTGGGCGAGGAACCATCCACAACTCCCAGTATCCCACGCCCCTGCTCGGTCTCGGCTACGAGGACCTCTGTGGGGTTGGCCGTGGCACAAAAGATGCGGCAAACCTCGGGCACCATCTTGAGGGTATTCAACACATTGATGGGGAAAAACCCCTC
>JASFLR010000321.1:0-4762 GCA_050117995.1 Anaerolineae bacterium | reverse complement strand
CTGCCCCACGATGGCAGCCTGTTCCGGCAGAAGGTGCGGTCTGCGGTGCATACGATCAACGGCTTTGGCAAGGTCTTTGGCTTTGAGCAGGTACGCGAGCTGGGCGCCATCGAGAGTCCCATCGCGCTGACCAACACCCTCAACGTGGGCCTGGTGGCCGATGCGCTGATCGAGCACGCCCTGCGGCAGGACCCGGAGATCGGCATCAGCACGGCGGGCACGGTGAATGTGATGGTGGGCGAGACCAACGACGGGTATCTGAACGATATCCAGGGCCGCCACGTGGGCGCGGAGCATGTCCAGGCTGCCATCGAGTCGGCGTCGTCAGGGCCGGTGGTCGAGGGAGCGGTCGGCGCGGGCACAGGTACCACCTGCTTTGGCTGGAAGGGGGGCATCGGCACCGCCAGCCGGGTGCTGCCGGAGGAGGCCGGGGGCTATACGGTGGGGGCGCTGGTGCAGTCGAATTTCGGCCGCCCCGGGGACCTGGTGGTCTGCGGCGTGCCGGTGGGTCGCGAGCTGAAGCCGCCGCAACGCGAAGCATCCCTGCCGCTGGAGAAGGAGGGCTCGATCATGGTCGTGCTGGCGACCGACGCGCCGCTGGACGCACGACAGTTGGGGCGGCTGTGCGTGCGGGCCGGGGCAGGGCTGGCGCGCACTGGCAGCTATTACGGGCACGGCAGCGGCGATTTCGTGATCGCCTTTAGCACTGCGGCCCGCCTGGGGCATGCCCCGCCCGAGTTGGAGGCGATGCAGCCTGCGCTGGTCGACGAGGGGAAGGCCATGTTCTGGCTCTTTCCGGCGGTGGTCGAGAGCGTGGAGGAATCGGTGCTCAACTCGCTGTTCTGCGCCGAGACGATGACGGGCCGCGATGGGCACACGGTCCACGCGCTGCCGGTGGAGCAGGTGGTTGGTCTCTGCCAGGGCGAGCGGAGGATGAGGTTGGACGAGGTAACGGAATGAGAGTTATCAGGCTAGCCGGGTTCTGTCTGCTGGCGCTGCTGGCACTGAGGCTGGGCGTGGCGCCCACGCTGGCGCAGCCGGAGCGGGACATCACGGACTTTGTCCCCACCGACTGGATGTACCTGCCCTTTGTCAGCAAGGCAAAGCCGCCACCGCCCTGGATCGACACGAGCGACCGTGGGGCGTCGCGCGACTACTACAACCAGGTCTATCTCGCCTCGGAAGGCGTTGCCATTGGGTGGACGGGTGACCATGCCACCTGTGACGCGGGCCAGACCGCGCAAGCCTTCCGGGATGCCGTCGAGTTGCGGATTAACTATTTTCGGGCGATGGCCGGTGTGCCGTCAACGGTGCAGCTCCGTGACGAATACAACCGCAAGGCACAGCAAGCGGCGCTGATGATGAGCGTCAATCAAGCGCTCAGCCATAGTCCGGATGCTTCCTGGCGGTGCTACACGGCTGAGGGTGCGGAGGCGGCGGGCAGCTCCGACCTCTACCTGGGCGTGTACGGCCCGCCAGCCATTACCGGCTACATCTACGATCCCGGTAGCGGCAACTATCCGGTGGGGCACCGCCGCTGGATCCTCTACCCCCAGACCGAGTGGATGGGCAGTGGGGATATACCGTGGGCGGACGGCTACCCGCCTTCCAATGCGCTGTGGGTGTTCGACGAAAACCTGTGGAACCCGCGGCCAGAGACCCGCGAAGCGTTTGTAGCCTGGCCTCCACCCGGCTATGTGCCCTACCAGGTCGTTTTTCCGCGCTGGTCCTTTGCCTATGCCGGTGCCGATTTCGATGAGGCGACAGTGCAGATGAGCTCGGGCGGGCACAGCATCTCAGTGTCGGTGCAGCCGGTAGTCTACGGGTACGGGGAGAATACGCTGGTTTGGGAGCCAGACCTGTCCACCGGCACGCCTCCGGCTGGCGATACGGCCTACAACGTGACGGTTCAGGGGGTCAGGATCGGCGGGGTGCCGCGCAATTTCGCGTACCAGGTCATTGTCTTCGATCCGGGCGCGGCGGCAGCGGTGCTGGACACCATGCCGTCGGGGAGGCTGGGCGAGCCTCCTGTGCAGCCCGATGGCATAGGGTCCAGGTAAGCCGATGGAGGGGCGGTGGAGGTAGAGCGATTTCGAAGTGCTGAGGCGTTCCTGGAGCGCACGCGGGCCGAGCTGGAGTTAAACGAGGCGGCCAACAGCCTGATGCTGGGCCTGTGCGGAGTGCTCATCGATCACCCGGGCTGGTACGAGGAAACACCCTGCCTGAGCACCGTCACCGATGCCCGGGGGCTGGTGCTGGCGGCGCTGATGACGCCACCTCACAATCTGATCGTGTACCATCACCAGGGCGACCTGAAGCTGGGCGCTGCCCTCTTGATAGAATCTCTGCTGGGCGAGGGGTGGCAGGTGCCCGGCATCATTGGGGCGAGGGAGACTTCGACTGTGATGGCGGAGGTGTGGGCGGCGCGGACAGGCAGCCGGTGCCGCGTTGCGCAGCGGCTGCGCGTCTACAAGTTGCGCGAGGTAGCGATCCCGCCGCCGCAACAGGGCAGGCTAAGGCTGGCGAAGGAAGAGGATGTCGATCTGGTGGCCCGATGGCATTGTGCCTTCCAGTATGACGTCCATGGGCGGGCCGATGAGGAGAGGGCCCGGCGTGTGACGAGGACCCGCATACGGGAAGGGGATATCTACCTGTGGGAGGACGGGCAGGTGGTATCGGTGGCGATGAAGAACCGGCCCACCAGGCACGGCATCAGCGTGGGACTGGTGTACACACCGCCCGAGCTGCGGGGCCGGGGATACGCCACCGCTTGCGCCGGCGAGCTGAGCCGGTTGCTGCTGGACTCGGGCTGGGAGTTCTGCGCGCTATTTGCCGACCTGGAGAATCCGATCTCCAACCACGTCTACTTGCGCATCGGCTACGAACCGGTGTGCGATTTCCACGAAATACGTTTCGAGGAGCAGGGATAGGAGGCAAAGATGTCCACAACGCTGATCACACCTGAGGAGTACCAGGAACGGGTATCGCGCCTGCAGCAGCGCGTCGCCGAGGCTGGGCTGGATCTGTTCATCGTCTCTGCGGAGGAGAGTATCCAGTATCTCACCGGCGTGTCGTACACGCCGCTGGAGCGACCCTTCTTTATCCTGATCCGCCCGCAGGGGCAGCCAGAGCTGCTGGTGCCCATGCTGGAGCGCGACCACCTGGCGGAGGCTGCCTCGGTACGGAAGGTGACGACCTACTGGGACTATCCCTCGCTGCCTGGGGAGGGCTGGGCCGATCGGTTGCTGGAGGTGGTCGGGAGCAGCGGCGCAATCGGCATCGAGCCCACGCTGCCTGCCGAGGTATCCATGGTGCTGGCCGACCGGCAGCCGGCGGTGCTGCCGCTGGTGGAGGAGTTGCGCCTGGTCAAGTCGCCGGCCGAGATCGAGCTGCTGCGCCACGCGGCGCGCTATGCCGACATGGGTGTGGAGCGGGCCCTGCACGCGGCCTACCAGGGCGCCTCGCTGCTGGAGCTGTTTGGGCAGGGGCGCTCGGTGCAGACGCGGATGATACAGGAAGTGGGCTACGATGCGCTCCTCTCCAGCGTGTTGGTGGGTGCCTGGCCGGCGCCGGGCAGCGCCAAACCGCACGACGTGCCCCCGGTCGGGGCCAGGCTCGAGGAGGGGCCGCACATCGCGCTGGCTATGATCCGCGTGCACGGCTACTGCGCCGAGTGCGAGCGTACCTCTTTCACCGTTCGCCCCGGCAGCGAGGCGCGCTCCGCCTTTGCGGCCATGATGGAGGCGAGGCGGCGGGCCTTTGAACTGGCGCGTCCTGGCGTGCCCTGCTCCGAGCTGGACGCGGCGGCGAACGGCTTTCTGCGCGAGGAGGGCTATGGCGCCAACCTGATGCACCGCACGGGGCATGGCTTTGGCTTGAGCACCCACGAGGGGCCCTGGGTAGCCGAGGGCTCGGAGGATGTGCTTGCGCCCGGGATGCTGATCAGCGTCGAGCCGGGCATCTACCTGCCTGGGGTGGGCGGCGTGCGCCATTCGGACACGGTGCTGATCACCGAGGGTGGCTACGAATGCCTGACCCAGTTCCCCACCGATCTGGAGAGCCTGACGGTCGGCGGGGCCAAGCTGCGGCAGCGCCTGATGGGCGCGCTCACGCGCCGGGTGGCGGGCGTGTAGGTCGAGATGCCATAGAGTCCATCAGTGACTGTCGCGACCCGCCAGGCCGCTACCGCAGCTTGGCGGGTTTGCTGCGTCGCGTTGCCCTGTCCAGTTGCCTACCCTTGCCAGAATCGTGAAATTTCCGCGAAAAGCGTTGACAGCCCGGCGAAAAGCTGCTATAATGGTCACAATCCTGAGCGGCGCAGTTGCGATTCCAACGGTACTGCTCGAAGCATAGCAAGTGTCGCCACAGGCGGAGACGCCGGGCGATTACGAATATCCATCGCAGATCCTCTCTTCACACCACCGCTGATCTCATCCGTCGCCAGCTATTGTCCGTCGCCCGCCCGCCTGGATGCCAGGCTGGGCCAACAGTGCGCGCTGCACTTCCCGAGTGGCCCGGGAAGGCGACGCGTCGAGCGCACCATGCCCTATGGGGCAATGTTGCGCCAATCTCCCATACTGGTTGAATCGAATACCAGACGGTAAATGCTCTGCTGACATGGTGCAGGGTTGGTGTCATGGTCAGGCGCGGGGCGCCTGCCAGGAGATCAATCGCCTCGTGCAGAGCCACGGGGTTCTGCACCGATGGTCTCGAACGGATCCACGAGCAGTCACCCGGAGTTGCATTGGTGGCAACCGACGAG
>JASFLR010000320.1:0-4770 GCA_050117995.1 Anaerolineae bacterium | reverse complement strand
CTTATCGAAATCGCCGGGCTTGATCAGAGCCGAGGCCTGTAGTATAATGGCACCGAAACTGACAACGTCCATCGAGTCCCCAACATCTTGGGCAGAGGCGCCCGCAGGGCTGGCCGACAGTCTTGTGGCGTCTGTGGAGGCACTGCGGTGTTCGAGTCGGATCTGTGCTATGGATTTCTACTAGGCTTCCTGACCGCCGGTGTGCTCGGCTTCATCCTGCAACGCATGGTGCTGCTGAGAAGAAAGGCCGAGCAGGCCAGCAAGAAGGTGGCGCTAGTTGAAACCAAGCAGTCCCCCCGAGAGGTCTATAGGGCCAGCGTACGAGCCCAGACAGAGATGATGATCTGGGCTGTTTTACTCATTGTTCTGGTGATAGCCGTGGTGTGGATCTCTATCAGCTAGGCCGGCACAGATTGCCAAAGATCAGAAGACGCGGGTATTCAGAACATCCTGTATCGAATCGACGAGGGTTCCGGAAGCACCCCCGCGATGTCTGGCTGCGCGTCCCTGCGTCCGCCTGCTGCCGGACTGGCGCTTGCGGGTCTGAGCTGGCAGGGGGTTGTCCATAGGAACCCCTGACTGCTCCAAGAAGTGCTGAGCCCACCGGGCCTGGCTCAGGCGCACGCTGACCATCAGCGTGCCGCTCACTACCATCAGGCCCCAGGTCTTGACCCCGCGCTTGCCCAGCATCCAGGCAATCTCGCGCCCACTCAGTGGACTGCTGTCGTAGGGTATCAAGAATGTGTGGGATGGGCCATTCATGATGTCGCCAAGGATACTTGCCAGCGGGCTGATCCAGTCGAGACTGGCTCCCGCTTCCAGGATTGTGTCAAGCATTCCTACCTCCTCCCAAGGCGGCGAAAGTCGCAAATCTGTATTATAGAACATTAGTTCTATTCGCGCATCATACCACATATCCTGGAAAGGTGCAAATGGGAGACATCTCTGTTGCGAGGCGTGCAGAGAGCTCACCAGTTGCCCAGGGCCGGTGTAACCGCAAAGCGTGCCCGGGAATCGGGAGGACTGCCAGCCCGGCTCGACTGTCAGGAGTTGGAGCCTCGGCACAAGGATTTCAGCATGGGTAGGTACCGCCACACGAGATTCGAACAGAAAAAGAGAGGGCTGACCCGACATGAGATGCCAGGCCAGCCCACCGCCACTCGCTGCAAACCAGCAGACTTTTACTTCTCGCTGTCCTCTAGTCCAAGACGCCTCTCTCCAGCCTAATCACCTGCTATCACAGCCACCCTACTTGTGACACAGACCGCACTGCTCGTTGATATAGTTCCCGTGATTGCTTGGGGCTGGTATCACTTCTGAAGCAGGATCGTGGCAGGCCAAGCAGGCTTCCCTGCCTTCGATATCGTGTGGGATAGGTGGCGTGAGGTCAACGACGAACGAGATCGACCCGACCCAACCCTGTGGCGTATGGCAGATGCTGCACTCGCCGATGAGATGGTTTTCCGGCCGTTCGTGACAGTTGCTGCATAGATATTCCGGACTCGTCTCGCCATCGGCGTGGCAACCCTCGCAGGATGCGCTCTCGTGATAGCCCTCGAGTTTCACCGGATGATCGGGCATCCGAGCATCCGAGAAGCTAGCTGGCGTGTGGCACTCCTGGCAATCCGCACCATAGTGGGAGTCGCCGGGTGCTTCGTGGCAATCGGCGCACTCGGTGTTGACCGCTTGCTCAAAGTCGCCATTCGGGTGGCAGCCGGAACACGCCGCCTGAGCGTGCCCGCCCACCAGTTCTACGGGGTGCGAGATCATGTCCACCGCCTGCCACGCTTCGGTAGATTGGTGGCAGGTGCTGCACTCGTAGCCCAGAACCGGATCGTGCGCACCGACGTGGCATGCATCGCATTCACTCAGTTCGCTGTCCAGGTTGCGCTCCTGATGGCAATCCAGGCAGACACCCATCGGGCAGATGGTTTGACCGCTCACCGGATCAAAGCCATGACCCACGGCCCCGTGACAGTCACTGCACGATACGTCAGCCATGTCGCCGTGAATGACCTCGTTGTGGGGCGTGCGCAGGCGGTCTTCGGGAAACTCTTCGCGGATCTCCGGGTGGCAAGCCACGCAGATCTGAGCATCCCCCTCAGTTGGGTCAGTTACCGTGCCAACATGCGCTACTTCCACATCCCGGGCATAGGTGTCACCATAATGGCAGGCCACACAGCGGATGTCGGCGTGGACAGCCTCCGCCGGCAAGGGTGCGACAACATAGAGATCGGCCTCGTTGGGGTCCATGCCCGCGTCCAAAAGCGCCTGTTCGTCTCCGTGGCACGCCTGGCACTGTTGTCCCTCACGCGGCGAGGCGGAGACATCCGTTGTTACAGTGGCCTGCGTTCTGACAGCTTTGGCCTGTGTGGAAGGCTGCAATAGCAACACCATGGTGATGGTCAGCAGCGCCAGGGCACCACCTCCAAAGACGACGGCCCAACGGGAGAACTGGGGCATCGCCAGGCTTCGTCTATCTTCCTCCTCAGGCAGTATAGGCAGAAAGCGCACAGCCAGCACAAAGAGCAGAACGCCCGCCGCGATGGCGGCCACAGAGACAAGGATTTCCATCCAGTGAGGAAAGTACACGGCCCCATCTGGTGCCGCATAGGCGAAAATCGCGACGTTGGTACGGTTAAGGGCCACACCGGCGAGCGCACATGCCGAGCCTGCGATCAGGCCCGAACTGGTGTTCCGTACCTTCTGGATGCCGAACAGGATGATCGGCACGATCACACCGACGACGATCTCAGCCAGGAACAACACGCTGAGCCACCCGGATGAAAAGAGCAACCCCATCTCACCGTTCAGGACAAGGTCTCCGAGCTTGAGCACAAAGTAGATACCCAGCAGTACGGCCACTACGCGAGCCAGGTTGCTCATGAGTGCCAGATCCAGCCGGCGATGGAAGGCCCTGAAGGTCAGGGTGACCACAAAGATGACCATGGCCAGCCCGGCAAACACCGCCGAAGCGAAGAACAGTAGGGGTAGCGTTGGAGTCCACCACAGGTGGTGCAGTCTGTAAGGGATGAGCAAGAACAGCGCGCCCAAAGAGGATTGGTGCAGGGATGAAAGCACGATCCCCAGTCCCGCGATCAGGATGGTCGCCATCCTGATCAACCGCAGCGGTTTCTGCCAGTTGAGACGCTCCAGGATGGCGGGGGCAACCTCCAGGACCATGACACCGATGTAGATAGTCAGACAGATACTGACCTGGAACATGAACGAGTTGATGTTCCAGTACCAGGGGAGCAGGATATTGTAGAACTGGTGCCAGCGGCCGAGGTCCATGAGAAGGATGACGACGACCATGATCTCGCCCAGGAACCCAGCTACAACCACAGGACGGGCAATGTCATGGTATTCCTTCTTGCCATAGATGTGAGTGATGGCCAGGATCATAAAAGCGCCGGCGGAAAAGGGGACGAAAAAGATGTCGTATACGATCCACAGGCCCCAGGGATAGCCGTCACTGAGGCTGGTGGTCGTTCCCAGGCCGTTGATCATGCGCACGATGCCTGCTCCCGCTCCAACCGCGACAAGCACGACCAGGAGCACAAAGATCAACGACAGAGAATTCTTTCTTACATTGCTCATGATTCTCTCTCGCTTTCTTCGGAGATGGGCACGCGCACTTCTACCTCTCGCTGACGCCCATTGAACCAGTAGTACAGGCCGCCCAGCAACAGCGTGACGCTGGCTGCCACGCCCGCGGTTCCATAGGTTGCCACCGCCTCACTCAGGCTGGTGACCGGCTCAGTCCCGACCAGGGGGAATCCCATCGCCTCAAAGTTCACGGGCGAGAGGTACATCCACGATGTTCCACCAAGCTCTTCTTTACCGTACAGGTGATGGAAGTACCCGTCCGGGTCTGCCTCGATGCGCGACTCAGCTTCGGCAATGAGGCTGTCGCGGTCGCCGAACATCAGCGCCCCTGTGGGACAGGCAGCTGCACAGGCTGGCTCCAGGCCATCCGCCTGCCTATCTGCACAGAAGGTGCACTTCTGGATGCGGGGAAGGGGTTCATCCCACTCGAACTTGGGGATGCCAAAGGGGCAGGCCACCATACAGTAGCGGCAGCCAATGCAACGCGTGCAATCATAGACGACTGGACCTGAATCCAGTTTCTGCAGAGCGCCCACCGGACACGCGGAGACGCATGCGGGATCCACGCAATGCATGCACTGCTTCTTGACAAACACCTTGTAGTGCTGCCCATCCTCTTCGATTTCCTGTAGCTCGGGCAGAGTCCAGGTGTCTGCCGAGAGACATGAATCGACCTCAACGCACCCCTCCTCATCAACATGAGCCGCAGGTAGATCGTTCCACTCCTTGCACGCCTGCTGGCACCAACCGCAGCCTATGCACTTGGTCAGATCAACTAACATGCCTTTGAGATGGGTGGAAGAGGGCTTTTTCAGTGGTTCAGCCAGGGCGATGCCGGAGGGCATGAGCAGCCCACCGGCAGTCACCCCACAGATATGTAGAAACTTCCTTCGATCGAGTTCCACGATGGTTCTCCATTGATACGCATCGCCAGGCTGGGGTAGGCTCTCAGCTCTTGATGGTTGTTGGGCTTTGGGTTGAAGAGCTCTCGGAGAGTTTCTTGAGCGGGAGCTTTTGGCCCACCCAGCGGAAGGTCACGATCACGGTTGCCACAAGCAGCCAGAAGAGCAAGCCCGGGCCGATCAGAATCAGTGTGCCAAGTAGCGCGTTCAACGCCGTTCCGAGTCCCTCAATTACCTGTTCCATAGCACCCTCCTTTGT
>JASFLR010000319.1:0-4783 GCA_050117995.1 Anaerolineae bacterium | reverse complement strand
AAGCATCGTACACGAGCTGAACAACTCGCTAAGCATACTCACCTTGCAGGCACAGGTACTCAACAAGCGGGGGAACCTCACCCCACGCGTTAAGGAGAGCCTGTACGCCATGCAGGATGAGACCCTGCGCATGACGATGCTGGTCGGCAGCCTCCGCGCTGCCGCCGACCCTCACAGCATCCAACTCAAACCAACCGACACTAACAAGCTCATCGTACAGACACTCGAACTTCAGAGACCCCTCCTCGAGGAGGCCGGCATACGGCTGGAGCTGAACCTTGAAGCCGCCTTGCCTGTCACCGAGGCCGACCCCCTCCGCCTCCAACAGGTCTTCATCAATCTGATCAACAACTCCCGCCAGGCCATCGAAGCTGTGCCAGGCAGTGGGCGGCTCGCGATCGGCACACGAGTAGTGGACACCGGCAACGGTTCGCCCAGCATCCAGGTCAGATTCGCCGACGACGGTCCGGGCATCCCACCAGACGTGATGCCCCACATCTTTGAGCCATTCTACACCACCAAGAGGGGCAATGGCATGGGACTGGGCCTGCAGATCTGCCAGCAGATCCTCGAAAAGCATGGCGGACGGATCTGGGCCGAGGAAGAGCTCCCATCGGGGGCTGCCTTTGTCCTGGAGCTGCCCGTGGCCGAGGATTACCAGCAGGCAGACAGCCAGCCCGTGAGGCTTCCCCTCGAACGCCACCCCCACATCCTGGTGGTGGATGACGAGCCAGAGGTGGCCAAGGCCGTAGGCGAGTACCTGGAGCAGGAGGGGTTCACGGTCACGACGACGACCGGAGCCCGCAAGGCCCTGAAGCTTCTCGAAACGACGGAAGTTGACCTGATTATCTCCGACCTGACCATGCCACGCATGGGCGGCAAGCAATTCTGGACGCAGGTGTGCGCCCGCAAGCCGGACCTGGCACGGCGCATCATCTTCTCGACCGGCGACAGCAGCGGCAGAAGGTCGCTCGCTTTCCTCCGGTCGGCAGGTTGCGCCTGGATCGAAAAGCCTTTCGACCCAGCAGAATTGCTGCGTCTGATTGCCCAGCGCCTGACGCTCGAACCTGAACCGGGAGACGAACTTCTGGAGGTTGCCGAGGCAGCCTGAGCCGAAGCCCCCGCCACGTCCGGTTGATTACGTGATAGCACAACTGAACGCGGTCCCGCTGGGGGCGGAAACTGCCCCTGGCTTCTGTGCGTCTCCACGATCCAGTAAGCGGACCAGTGTCCGATCGCAAAGCGCCGGGCACCAGGTCGTCGACCTGATGCCAGGCGCTATCCCTCTTTGAGGCTATTCGCGACCGGGACCTACTGGAACTGGAAGCCGGCGATCAGCCACTCACCGTCCACCTCGACCAGGAGCACCTCGATGATTACCTGTTGGTCACCGGCAAGGGTGCCCATACCCAGCACCTGGACCGTACCCTCCATCAGGTTTCGTTCCGGGAAGCTCCACTCGACCGGCTCGATCCCTTTGTCCAGCATCCACGCCTCCAGGTCTGCCGCACTGCCGAACTCTTCCTGGAGGCTCGATTCGCACAGCTCAAACGCGCGCTCATAGTCAGCATCCATGAGCGCTTGTATGAAGGCATGGGCAACGGATGCGGACGGTTGCGCCAGCGGCACGAGTGCATCCACGACCGGCAGGAATACCGCCTCGGACATCTCTTCGTATTCCGCCGGCTCGCTGACGAGCAGTACGATGAGCGCCAGCCCGTCGGGGTGCTCGGTCAGCGCAATATCCGCCGGCTGTCCCTGGAACTCTATTGGATAGAGCACCCAGGTCAGACCGTTTGCCTCTCGCTCTCCGACGCCTTCGGGCATCTCGCCCAACCCCAGCAGCTCGACGTAGAGACCAAGAAGCTCGTCAGCGCTTACCGGCCCGCCCTGCACGATGAGGACCGTGGCATCCAGGCTTGACTCACCGCGCAAGTAGACGCCGTTGCCCTGATCCTCCCACCCGGCGGGGATGACGCCGCTGATGTCCATCTCCTCGTTGACGAAGGGCTCCAGCTCGATGCCCGCGCCTGCGGGCAGCGCGAACTGCGGCGGGCCCATCTCGGCGATGCAGGCATCGTCGGGCACGGTATCCGGATCGTCGAGAAAGGCCGTCATCATCTCCGCGGCACATCCTTCGCCAGAGCTCACGCCGTGACCTTCACTCGGATATTCAAAAAAGGCGCCGTTGGCCAGCGTCTCCGCCGCCCGCCGCCCCCAGTCCGGCGGCGTGACCGGGTCAAACTGCCCGCCCATCACCAGCGCTGGGATGGCGCTGGTCACCGGCTCGTTGGCGCTGGCATCGGCCTGTCCCGCCCCCCACCCGGCGCACAGAGCAAAGGCCGCTGGCTCACCGTCGATAGAGGCGTAGAGGCCTTTCAGCTCGGGATGCTCCGCCAAGGCCGCCTCGAATGCCGCCGCCGAGCTGAAAGCAGTCTCCTCGTGGCACTGCACCGACGTGTGCATGCCCTCGCTCATACCCTCTCGGGTGGCAAGCAGCACCCCGGCGATGCGGGCCAGCAGTCCGTAGCTCCCCTCGCTGGCATCGTAGATGATCTGGGGTAGCAGTGGGACAAAGTCGGTTTGGTACAGACTTTGGGCCAACAGCCCCAGCATATCATCGCCGTTCATGATGGCATCATAGACGTCTCCCGTCAGGGGATTGGTGATGGAAAAGCTGGCGGGACCCTCGTTCAGCCGATCAACCGTATCAAATAGGACCGTGCGCAACTCGGGATAGGCAGCGTCGCATCCCCGATCGACGGCACAGCTCGCAAAGAGCAGATCGAGCGCCCGCGCCACATTGGCCGGCCCCTGCACCTCCGTATCCACGTCGGGCGGTACCACCGAGTCGAGCACGACACTGCGCACGCCATCAGGATAGTCGCGCATCACCTCCAGCGCCAACCGCGTCCCATAGGAAATGCCCCACAGGTTGACCTGGTCGTAGTCCAAAGCCTGGCGCAAATCGTCCACGTCCGCAGCGCTGGCATCCGAGTGATAGTCAGACAGATCGGCGACCTCCCGCAGATCCGCGCCACAGGCCAGCGCCGTCTCAAGGTGCAACTCGTCCATCTCTTCGTAGGTGAGCACCTGACCGTCGATCTCGTTATCGAGCAGCTCGATGCCCAGCTCGATCAGTTCGGGGCAGTCCAGAGCCGGCACCGAGAGACCCACGCCGCGCTGATCGAACAGGATCAGGTCGCGATTGGCCGCAAAGACGGGCGCAGAAAGATCCTCGAACGACAGGTAAGCGAATTCCAGCGCGCTGCCGCCGGGACCGCCCTCCAGGTAGATGACCGGGTCTGGCTCCGGATCGCCATCGGGGGGGCGAAAGATGGCCACCGCCAGCCGCAGCGTTGCGTTATCCGGATCAGATCGATCTTCGGGCACCTCCAGGTAGCCGCACTCGACCGTCCTGCCATCGACCTGTCCAGCCGGCAGCTCAAAGGGGCAGTCGGCCCCCTCAAAGACGGGGACCGGTACCGGCGTGGGCGAGGGCGCATCGGTGGGCTCGGGGGTGTCAGCCGGCGGCAGAGCCGTATCGGTCGCCGCCAGGGGCGTCTCGGTCGGGACCTGGACCGCCTCGGTGGGCGGCGGTGACGTGGGCGTCGGTTCGGCACCACACGCCGTCAGGAGTACTATCAGCAAAACAAGCACCAGGCACAAGGTCAGTGTTCTATTTGCCATCGATCAACTTCTCCATTATGTCAAAAGTAGGCCGGCTACGCCGGGCGATCGGTCGCCAGCGACACTGTAGCGCAGGAGTCCAACCCTGTCAAGAACAGCATCCACGGTCCTGGCAGCATCCCCAAGTAGATCTAGTGTTGCTGCTGGTCGTGGACGATACCGGAGAGGTTGGCCTTGTCGGTGTTTTGACTGGCGAGACCATGCGGGCTCTGGAAATGAATCAGCTCGAGATCCGTTTCGTAGGGAATAAGTGGAGCGGCGACCTTTGCCCTGGCGTGACAGAACGCTTCGAAGGCGGCGGCTTCTGCGACGACGAGCTGTTGGTTGTGTTGAGGGATTGCCAGTCCTCACCCGCTACGATAGTGGAACTGGCCGATTCTGTTCCTATTTGCGTTGCGCCAACCTGCGCCGCTCTCAAAGCGCTGCGCGAGAGCGTGGTCAAGGAAGAGTACCCGCCGCTGGTAGGACAAGCGGGTAGCAGGAAAGCAAGAAGCCAGTCGCTCACGCTTCGGCAAGTAGTCTGTGATGGGGCACGACCACAGACCAGCAGGTAATCGTGCTCCATCGCTTTTCTATCACCCTGCTTTCGTGGGTGGAAGACGCTGAAGGCTACCGCAGAGGCGGCGAGAAAAACTGCGTACAGCCAGCCAATCGCCTTGATCCTCGCAAAGATCAATTCCCACAGCGAAACGAGAACACCCAGGCCCGTCCAGGTGATTCCCATCTGGAACACGATCTTGACCCGCTCCCAGACTGTCTCCCTATACGCAAACCAGGAGCTGGCGCCGTAGCCCAGGTTGGCCGCGCCAACAACCTTTACAGGCGATGGGTCCGTCCCTTACTGTGCTTCACCCGCACATAATCCTCCAACGCTGGATTACGCGTCGCGCGACTGATGTTGTATTTGAAGAAGGGAGAAAATACCGGCCAGTCCATTGCCGAGGTGATGGCGTCTTCCGGGCAGTGCAGCTCGCAGTACAGACAGAATAGGCAATCCCGGCCCCAGACCGGGTGACCCTCCTCGTTCTTCGTGATGTTTCCTGTGGGGCATTCCTTGACGCAAAGACCACAGGCCGTGCACTTATCCTTGTTC
>JASFLR010000318.1:0-4791 GCA_050117995.1 Anaerolineae bacterium | reverse complement strand
TGCCATAACCCAGATCCTAGCCCCAAGGCCACCACTCCCGACACAGACAAAATCTCGGAGGTCTCCCCTCACTCCCCATGGGCCACTAACCTTCCAACGCCCCTACCCCCTTCGTCCAATCCCGTCCCCGAGCAATCGGGGATCTGCAATTCGTGGCTGTCCTTTCTCTCACTCCCCCCATAACCCGCCAACGTGCTAACGCTCCAACCTTCCGACGCCCCCTTCGCCCAATCCCGTCCCCGAGCAATCGGGGATCTGCGATTCGTGGCCGAAAATGTAGGTAAACGCGAACATGTGTGCTATAATAGAAGTTGGGAAAAAGCTCGTCACCGCGCAAAGGAGAGGTCGTGATGCCCGATGCCCACTTACCACCGATCACTACGAACTGACTACGGACCACCGTGATCCCGAGTTTGTTTCTCAGAAGAATCTTGACATGGGATCAGGATCAGGCACCGGACGCGTGCGATTTGTGCACGCGTAGTCCAACGCGAGCGTCAGTGCCTGTCCTGAGCGCAGCGACAGGAATGCGATCTCCTCGGCCATAGTTGGGGATCGCCACGCCGCCCAACGGCAGGGTGACTCGCGATGACAGGGGGCGTAGTGTGTCTTTTCCTTTGGAGTGGCGGGACCCGTCATGGGTGAACCCGCAATGACACGACAAACGCTATGCCCGGATTTACTAGTCAGCAATCATTAGCCCAGCGCGAGCTGACAACCTCTCGCTCGCGAGAGGCGAACTCTATGAAAGCTCCATGAAATCTTCATCAGATCTCCACAACTCTGTGGTATGATTGGGTCAATCAGCGAGGGCGGGATGGACCTGCCCCATAGAAGAGGAGGGTTCAATGCGACGATTTTGGAAGATTGCGGGGATTGCGACAGTGGTGGCCGTGGTAGCCGTCATGGCCCTCGGGGCTGTTGCCCTGGCACAGGACACGGAGGACGGCGACAGCTGGCCGTTCCAGTTCCGGGAGAAGCTGCACGAGGCCGTTGCCGGCGTTCTGGGCATCACCGTCGACGAGTACGACTCGGCGGTGGACACCGCCAGGGACCAGGTACTGGACGAGGCGGTGACCGAGGGCTGGCTGACGCAGGACCAGGCGGACCTCATGCGCGAGCGCGCGGAGGAAGGCTGGCTTGGGGGATTCGGTCGCGGCATGCGGCCCGGCGGTCACGGTCGCCGCGGAGGCATGCCCGGCGCGGACTTGATGCCGCGGGGATTTGACGGCAGCCAAAGCTCGCTGCTCACCATCGCAGCCGAGCAGCTCGGCACCACCGTCGAGGACCTGGTAACCCAGCTCGAGGATGGGAACAGCATCGCCGGTCTGGCCGAGGCGCAGGGCGTCGACACGCAGGACATCGCCGATGCCTATCTGGAGAACCTGTCCGAGAAGCTGGACGAGGCAGTAGCCAACGAGCGCCTCACCCAGGAGCGGGCCGACTGGATGCTGGAGCAGGCGACAGAGCGTGTGCAGGAACGGATGGAAGCGGACTGGCCCGACTGCCCGCACCGCCCTGACGGGATGCACAACGGCTTTATGCCGGGCGGGATGCACGGGTTCGACGACGTCGAGGCCGAGGGAAGCAGCAGCTAGCACTCGGTGCCAAACTCGGTCCCGGCCCCGGAGCCGGGACCGGGAGCAATTTGGCACCAGCGACTAGTCAGCATCGGATGTGGGGGCGCCCCACTGGGGGGCGTCTACGGCAGGCGCTGGGTGCAGGGACGTGCAGGCGGGCGATCTCTAGCAGCAGGCGCACGGGGGGCGAACGCGTCAGGGGGGCGCGCTCGCCCCTTACCGTGTGCCCTTTTGGCTGGATAATGTGGTATAATCAAGTCGGAGCACTGGAAGAAGTCAAGGCATAGCATTAGGGCAGGTAGGGCTGTGGCAACGCCGGTCTGTGCGGGCACCGGGGACGCAATCCTTCGCCCACAGGTAGGGATCGCGCCGCTGGGCTCACAGCGCAAGAGGCGCGCCTACTGATGACATGGCTCCTGTCACTGCGAGCGTCAGCGAAGCAGTCCCCACTTGGATAGTAGGGGATCGCGCCGTTGCACTTGCAGCGCATAAGGCGCGCCTCGCGATGACAGAGTTCAGTTGGTTGGACCTGCAAGAGACAAGGAAAAGCTCTGTTAGGGGAGTACAGGCTGATGGCCCAACGGATCATGGTGGTGGACGACGACAAAGAGATCGTGCGCCTGCTGCGCAGCTATCTCGAGCAATCGGGCAGCGAGGTGCTGGTCGCTTACGACGGCGAGACGGCGCTGCACATCCTGCGGCGGGAGCGTCCGGACCTGGTGGTGTTGGACGTGATGCTGCCCGACCGGGATGGGTGGGACGTGCTACGCATCGTGCGCGGCGATGCGACGCTGGCGGATACGCCGATTATCATGCTCACAGCCCGGGTGGAGGACCACGACAAGATCGTCGGGCTGGAGTTGGGCGCCGACGATTATGTAACCAAGCCCTTCAACCCCCGCGAGGTCGTGGCCCGCGTGCGCGCAGTGCTGCGCCGCTCCCAGGGACAGCCGGCCGCGGCACGCATCATCCGCGCAGGAGACGTGTCGATTAACCTCGATGCCCACTGTGTGGAGGTGAACGAGCAGGAGATGAGCCTGACACCCACCGAATTTGCCCTGCTGCAGGCGCTGGCCGAGTACCCGGGGCACGCCTTTACCCGGCTGGAGCTGATCGAGAAGGGGCTGGGCTACAGCTACGAGGGCATGGACCGGACAGTAGACAGCCACATCAAGAACTTGCGACGCAAGCTACAGGCGGCTGGAGCCAGCGCGGACCTGATCGAGACTGTCTTTGGCGTCGGATATCGGATGAGGGACGAACCATGAACCGCCTCTGGGTGCAAATTACGCTGGCCTTTGCCCTTGTCGTGCTGGTAGCCGTGACGGCCATCGCCATATTGGCCGACATGACGGCAGGCCAGGCCTTTCGCCAGTACCTTTCCTACGGCGATATCGCCCGGTTCGAAAATCTGATCGAGCGCCTGGGCCACTTCTACGAGGATCACGAGTCCTGGGACGGTGTAGACGCCATCCTGTCGCAGGTGCGGATCGTGCCCGCCGGGGCGATGCCGGGGGCGATGATGGATCGCAGGCCGGGCACCATCAACTGGCAGAACGAGCAGGTCCACCTGATCCTGGCCGACGCCGGCGGAGAGGTGGTCTACGATGGTGAGGGCGGGCGCGCCGGCAGGAGATTGGATCGCAACGAGCAGGCTGCCGCCCAGGATATCGAGGTGGATGGCCAGGTTGCCGGCCAGTTGGTGGTCTCGCGGCCCATACAATCAGCCATCCTGGGCCCGCTGGAGCAGGCATTTATCGAGCGGCTGCGGTGGATCCTGGTGACCGGCGGGCTGATCGCCGGCACGCTGGGCGCATTGTTTGGCCTGGGCCTGAGCCGCAGCCTGACCGCGCCTTTGCAGCGGCTGGCGACGGCGGCGCGGGCCGTGGGCCGCCGGGATTTCAGCCAGCGGGTGGCGGTGGAGGGCAGCGCCGAAATAGCCGAGGTGGCGCAGACCTTTAACGAGATGACCTCCGCGCTGCAGGAATCGGAGGAGCAGCGCCAGAACCTGGTGGCGGACATTGCCCACGAGCTGCGCACCCCACTGAGCGTGGTGCAGGGCAACCTGCGCGCCATCCTCGATGACGTCTATCCCCTGGACAAGACGGAGATCTCGCGCCTGTACGACGAGACGCGGCTGCTCTCCCGCCTGGTAGACGACCTTCGCGAACTGGCCCTGGCCGATGCCGGGCAATTGCGCCTTAACCTACGGCCGACAGATGCAGGGCAGGTGATCCGCATGATGGCCGACAACCTGAGCATGGTCGCCGAGGCCGAGGAGATCAGCCTGGTGATCGCGATGCCCGAAGACCTGCACACCGTGAAGGCGGACGGGGACCGGCTGGCCCAGGTGTTGCGCAACCTGCTGGTAAACGCACTGCACCATACCCCCTCGGGCGGCACGATCACCGTGAGCGCCAGGTCTATTGGCAGTGCGGTCCAGGTATCCGTGGCGGACACTGGCGAGGGCATCCCGCCCGAGGACCTGCTCCACGTTTTCGAGCGCTTCTGGCGCGCCGACCGGGCCCGGGCGCTGGGCGCCCAGGCAGGCTCCCAACGGTGGGCGCGGCGGTCGGGGCTGGGCCTCTCGGTCGCCGAAAGCCTGATCGAAGCTCAGGGCGGGCGCATCTGGGCGGAGAGCGAGTTAGGGCAGGGCACGACTTTCCACTTTACGCTACCGCTGGCCTAGAGGACGACTGCGGCCTGCCTGCCATGACGGGATGCACCAGAGCCCAGCGCCAGTGATAGATGAAGCTTGCCGAACCGCAAAAGCGCAGGGGTAGGGATGCTGCAAAGTCCAGCCTCAGGTCTCCACCGACGCTCGCAGTCCCGTCTCGGGGACGTTGTGCGCTCCCGGTGCTGCCTGTCGCCCCCTGCACCATCTACGGAAGAACTTCAAAAGTCCTTCACAACTTTTTCATAATCCTCCGCTATACTGCTGACAGTAAGACGTGAGCGAGGGCGTAGCGCCCGGATCACGATGCCAAGCAGAAGGAGGACGCTATGTCCAAGCCAATTAGAATGTCCATGCAGACGCGCGCCAACTGGTTGATCGATGTCGCCGTCTTTATCGGGGGAATCCTAGCAGGCCTGTCAGGGGTCTATTTCCTCTACTTGCCCTCTGGTGGCTATCAGGGGGGGCGGAACCCAATGTATGGGATCACCATCTTCTTTGAGCGACACACGTGGAGTGACCTCCATGTCTGGGGCG
>JASFLR010000317.1:0-4793 GCA_050117995.1 Anaerolineae bacterium | reverse complement strand
GCCCGACATGCTTGCCGGCGTCGGCCAACGCATCGATATGCCCCAGACCATCGAGGAACAGATGCCCGACCTGATGCCAGCGGCTATGGAGAACCTGATGCCCAAGATGCTGCCGCTGATCATCCCTCACTTCATGCCCAGGATGGAAGCCTACCTGCGCGGCGAGCCGCTGAACGGGAACTAGCAGAGTGCAGAGCCGGGGCCAGGTGCCCGACCGGACACCTGGCCCTTTTTGCTTTCTACTGGATATGACCTGCCGATGGGCATTTGCTTCCGAACCGCAAACCAGGTACAATAGGCCATGCTTGATCTGTCGGCTTGAACTCTCAAACCACACTTTGCCCGTGTTGCCTCTGGAGCGCGAACGCCGTGGAATCAATTATTCTCGAGGAATCAGACAGCTCTCGGCGCCTGCTGGTCGCCCTGGCCCATCCCGACGACGAGACCTTTGGCCTGGCAGGGACCATCATTCACTACGCGAGGCAAGGCGTAGCCGTCCACTATGTCTGCGCGACACGCGGTGAAGCGGGGCACGTCGATCCAGCGCTTCTTGAGGGCTATAGCTCGCTTGCCGAATTGCGCATCCAGGAACTCTGCTGTGCGGCACGTCACCTGGGATTGTCCGGCCTGCATATGCTGGACTATCGCGACTCGGGGATGGAAGGCGCCCCTGACAACCAACGTCCAGCCAGCCTCTTTCAGGCGCCTATGGAAGAAGTCGTAGAGAGGATCGCGTATCTGATCCGGCGTCTCCAGCCCCAAGTGGTCATCACCTTTGATCCAACAGGCGGCTACTTTCACCCCGACCACGTCAAGATGCACCATGCCACTACCCTGGCCTTCCGCGCCGCAGGCGATGCGGAGGAATTCCCCTGGCATCTGGACGAGGGTCTGCGCACCCATGGCCCGCAGAAGCTGTACTATACGGCCTTCCCACAGGTGCTGGCAAGACTCGCGGTCAAGGTCCTACCTCTGTTTGGTCAGGACCCAGCTGCGCTGGGACACAACCAGGACATCGATCTCAGGCGCATTGCCGACCAGAGGCAGGTCGTGACCACCAAGATCAACGTCTCCTCTTGCGCACAAGCTAGCCAGCGTGCCTCTCGATGCTATGCCAGCCAGATGCCTACCGGCAGGGAGGGAATCCAGGGCATGCTTGCCCGGTGGATCTTCCGGCATGACCGGTACATCCGCGTCGCGCCTCCTTTCACGGCCAACCAGACTGAGCGCGATCTCTTTGCAGGAGTAGCCGAGCAATAGGGTCTGGCGGGGAGGCGCATCATGAAGAAACCCGCAGTTGTGAAACCGACGGACGACGTGACGCTTGTCGGCCACATATGTGGCACTCCCGTAGTAGTCAAGGACACCACCTGGCTTCCCATGACCGAATTCGCCGTGTGGTTGCTCATGTCCTGGCTGGCAGGCCGGGGCCATGACGATCGACCGTGGTGGAAACGACTGGGGACCGGCGCGCTGACCATGTCCGCGATCCTGGGCTCGGAATGGTGTCACAATCTCGCCCATGCAGCCGCAGCCCGGTCGATTGGAAAACCGATGGATGCGCTGCGCGTTACGTGGGGCATGCCGTTGTTGGTGTACTATGACATCAACGACAGAACCGTAAGCCCTCGCCAGCACATCTTTCGGGCCCTCGGCGGGCCGGTATGCAATGCGCTGCTGCTTCTCCTGGCCCTGTGCTCCCGACGGCTCATCAAACAGGGGACCGTGCCCGGGAACGTAGTGAACGCGGCAGTTGGCATGAACACCTTTCTCGTGTCGGCCTCATTGCTGCCCATCCCCGGTCTCGACGGAGGCCCGATCCTCAAGTGGTCGCTGGTAGATCGCGGCGCTACGCCAGAAGAGGCCGACGAGACGGTGAGGGCCGTGAACCGAGTCGCGGGCGGTGGACTGGGTATCGCTGCTGGCATCGCACTGAAGAGAAAGCGCCGGTTTCTGGGCTCGCTCCTCGCCCTCTCTGCCACGTTATCCCTGGCCGTTGGGTTTGGCCTGCTCAAAGAGCAGTAGCCGTCCCGTAAAGCCTGCCCGACTCGCGTCGGGAGAGCACCCTCGTGGGAGATGCATCTTCATTGTGCTCTCCCAGCAGCACGCCAGCGGAGCACCGAAGGCACTACTACCAGAGCCGTCGCAAGGATCAGGGAAAACACTGTCAGCGCCTTGCCTGTGAGGCGCAGAGGCGTGTCCCCCCAGCGCAACAGGACCTCGTGCTCGCCATGCGGGACATCTACAGTGATCAGACCATAGACCGTCTCGGCACGCAGCGCCTCGTCAGGCAGTCGCTCGCCGTCGATATAGACGCGCCAGCCGGGGAAGTAGTAGGTGTAGAACCGCAGGGCTGTCCCGTTGGGCGAGTGAACCCGCACCTCGTCGGACGCGCCTCCGGTCCGGATCATCTCCATCTCGGCATCCGGATCCAGCACTTCAGCGGTAATCAGTTTGGCCCCCGCCAAGTACTGCTCCACCATCGGGGAGGTCTCCGGCATCTGCTCGGTCCAGGCCGTCATCCCCCGCATGTCGGTATAGTCCAGCTCGAACTCGATAGAGAGCCGCGGCTCCTCGGCATGTTGCGGCGTGGGCGTGTATTGGGGCAGGGTGTAGGCGTAGCTGCCTAGGATCGCCACCAGTGCCAGGATCAGCACTCGCCCGTCCAGTCCTGCCAAGTCAGGCGTCCGAATGGCCAGCCCGGACAGGACCGCCAGCGCCACCGCCGCCAGCGCCAGCAACCGCCAGGGGAACTGGACCAGCGACACGATGGGCAATAGCTCCCACACGGGCGCCGAGATGGGCAGCATCAGAAAGAGCAGCAGTATCAGTCCTGCAGCAAAAGCGAGGGCTAGGGCTCGCTCTCCGGACGGTCGCCGGAAGGCTGCGACCGTGGTGATGATGGACAGGATGAGGGGCACCGCCCCGAGTTGAGACGACCTGACCCCCTCTGTACCCGGCGGGCCGGGCGCGTACCCCCAGGTACCGGAGAGAAGATGCGCAGGCTGCACAAAGTGATCGGCATAGTCGTACGTTTCGCGCACCCACTGTTCCTGGTTGATGTAACGCCGCTCAAAGAAACCCGGCAGGAGCATAGCGGCCGCGATCCCAAAGGCCAGCAGCGCCGCGCCCAGGGCCGCGAGGGTCCTGACCAGGCGCTCCTTGCGCACTCTGGGTTCCATCAGCAGGCGGAACAGGACGTACAACGCCAAAAACGGGGTGAAGGCCAGTCCGGTGACGTTGTGGCTGAGAAATAGTGCGCCGTAGGCCAGCCCGGCGTATCCAATGCGCGGGAGTGTGACCTTCTCGACCAGCCGGTGAAAGGCCAGCAATGCCAGCGGCATCCAGACAAAGGAGGCATACTCTGCCAGGGCCGCTCGGACGTAGATATCAACCAGATGATAGGGCACGTAGACATAGACTATGGCAGCGAGCAGCCCCCGCTTGCGCCCCATGACGTGACGCGCATAGGCGTACATCGCCAACCCAGCCCCCACAGTTGCCAGCGCCCAGGTCCACTTGACTGCGGCAACCTTGGCCGCCCCGAGGAGGTGGAATCCCTCTGCAACGTAATAGGCCAGCGGTGGATAGAAGACAAAAGTGGGATAGCCGTAGCCCAGCGCCTGGTCGGTGGCCCAGCCAGGATACCACACGCCATCGCGTATCGCGGCATCGAACTCGGTCAGAAAAAAGACCGTGTGCGGCGCATCGTGGGCTCCGAAGAAATAGTCCGGTCCAGCCAGGGGGAGAACGGCAAAGAGCGAGAAGGCCAAGACCAACCAGATATTGGGATCGACTCGCATGCGGGAAAGGGCGCGGCGTACCGAGGACATCAGAGAAGCTCCTCCCGTTGCTGCCGCCTTCTGAGCTTCAGGGCAGTGGTGGAGAGCATCGTGACGAGCACAATGCCCAGACTGCCAAAAGTCAAGGCCGTGCCCAGCTTGCGCACCGGCGTATCCTCAAACTGGAGAAGCACGCGCCCCAACCCGGCGGGCACCCGCACGGTCATCAGCCCCAGATCGCCACGGGTGGCGATGGGCAATTCCTCGATCACCTCGTTCGTTTCTGGATCCAGCAGGTAGGCATGCCACCCAGGATAGTAGAAAGTGTCAAAGCTGATCGCGATCGGCTCCTTGGCGAGGTACTCGACCAGCTCGTGGTTAACACCCAGCTCCAGCGTCCTGGCGTTCGGATCGCCCGGCTGCGCGTACAGGAGACCATAATTGACCTTTGAGGTTACTGGCTCGCCGGCAATATGATAGTCAGCCATGGAGGACCAGGTCGGGATCTCGCGCACCCAGGCCGTTGACCCTGTCATTTCGTCTGCCGACTGCTGGAAGCGCATCAGGTTGGCAATCGAGACCTCCCGCTCCGACATCTCGGCGACCATGTACGGCAGGCTGCCCAAAATCAGCAGGGCAACCAAGATCAAGGTGGGCAGATCCACCAGCCCTTTTGCCGGACGGGAGCTGATGGCCGCCGCCCCGCATAGGAAGGCCATCGAGATCACGCTAAAGGTCAGCAGGCGCCAGGGGAACTGGGCCAGCCGCGCCAGGGGCAGGACCTCCCACAGAAGCGCAGAGACACTCAGCATCAAAAACACGATGACCGCCGTGAGGCCTGCGAAAAAGAGGATCAGGCGCACTGCCGGGCGATCCAGTCCGGCCCTGGGCTTCTTGCGAAACAAGGGCAGCAGGGCAAACAGGCTAAGCACCACGGGGACCACTCCCAACTGGAAGCTCACGTCGTCTTCAGGGCCAGGCACGCTGACCCCAAATCCCCACCGGGGTGAG
>JASFLR010000316.1:0-4797 GCA_050117995.1 Anaerolineae bacterium | reverse complement strand
GTTGCTTCCGGCAAGCGCAGGGAGGGATGCCATGCAGTACTCGGTCGGAGACAAAGTGGTACATCCGTATCATGGGCCCGGCTTGATTGCCAGTATCGAACAGCGGGAGCTCCTTGATGGGACCAAGAGCTACTATGTGATCGAGATACCGGGCCAGGCCCTGACGCTGTACATGCCCGTCGTCAAGGCCGAAGAGGTGGGCGTGAGGCTGGCCATGTCTGAGGCCAGGTTCCCGCGTGTGCTAAGCACGCTCAGCGCCAAACCCTGCCTGCTGTCAGCGGACTATCGTGAGCGCCAGGAGCGCATCTGTGCCCAGCTCAAGACACGCCGGGTAATGGAGCTGGCCCGGGTGGTGCGGGATCTCACCTGGCACCGGCATCGAGCCCACCTCACAAAGAGAGATACCGACTATCTCAAACAGGGGCGCGACTTGCTCGTTGCGGAGATGTCGCTAGTGTCCGGCAGCTCTGTTTCAGATACCACCGGCCTGATCGAATCCACTATGGCCGCTGCTCTGGCGAGCCCGCAGCACTAGGCCGTAACTCCAGACATCCGCCTCTTGCGAGGGTCAAACCCGCCTAGCGCGGCTGGTAGCGGTCTACGATGCGCTGCATCGTCCCGCGCTTGCTCTCCATCTCGCGCACCAGCTTGAACTGCGTTCGGCAGCGGTCCAGGTTGTGATCCGGGCGGCGAGTGCGAAAGTAGCGGTCGCCGTCCAGGTGATCCGTCAGGAAGCGGATGCCGCACTCCAGCGTCATCAGCCGCGCGCCGGTGGTCAGCGAATCGATCTCGGCTGGCGTCAGGAAGCCGCCCGCGCCCTCCAGGTAGCCCGCTGCCAGCTGCTCGTACGCCTCCAGGTCGAGTGAGGCCCGGTCCAGGTCCCGCTCGTCCTCGGCAGCACTGTTGGCCATCGACCGTACCGCATCCCCAAAGTCGTAGGCGGCGAGGCCGGGCATGACCGTATCCAGGTCGATCACGCAGATGCCCTCGCCCGTTTCGTCATCGATCAGCACGTTGTCCAGCTTGGTGTCGTTATGCGTGACCCGCAGGGGCAGCCTGCCCGCCTCTTGCAGATCGAGCAGCTCCGTCGTGGTTGCAGCCCGTTCCTCCACGAAGGCAATCTCGTTCCGCGCCGCCCGCGCCCGGCCCGCGGTATCCCGCCGGACCGCATCGCGCAGTGCTTCCACCCGCCCGGGCGTGTGGTGAAAGCCGGGGATAGTCTCGTGCAGCTGCGCCACTGGAAAGTCGCTCAACAGCGCCAGGAACCGTCCAAAGGCGCGGCCCGCGCCGCGAACCTGCCCCGGGTTGGCGGCTTGCTCGTAGCTCCTCGCCCCCTCGATGAAGGGCATGGCGCGCCAGTACTCGCCGCTGCGCGTCCGGTGCAGCGCCCCGCCGTCCACCGTGCGCACCAGTGTCAGCGTCTCGCGGTCCGGATCGCCGCCCGCAGCCTTCAGCTTGGCCCGCAGGTGTGCCGTAACCGCCTCCATATTCTCCATCAGGTATTCGGGCGACCTGAACACGTGGTGGTTTATCCGCTGCAGCACGTAGCGACGTGCCTCTCCCCCCGCGGTGCGGAACCAGGCCACATAGCCCTCGTTGATGTGCCCCGAGCGCACCCGCTCCGCCCGCTGGTACTCCTCGCCTATGCAAAAGTGGCTGGCAATCAGGGCCAGGTCAGGCATCATGGGATCTCTGTGCTGCAACCGTCTCATCCACCCTCTCTGTCCTTTCGCAGGCCAATCGCCAGCCAGAGCACCCACAGGTGCCTGCGCAGGCGCGTCCAGAGGTCGCGGACGTGCCAGCCCTCACGGTCGGTCACCTGCCCCTGGCTGTACTGGGCGCGGACAAAGGCGTCGCCAAGCTGCGTAATGGCAGGCGGCGCCTCTTCTCCGGATCGCTGCACCCGGGTCCAGCGTCCCCCTCTGCCTACCACACGGAGCGCCTCGCCCAGCGTCTGCGCGTACTCGCGGGGCGTCTGCCCGTCGCGAAGGGGCTGGCCCAAGCGCGCGCCCCAGCGCAATAACCGCGCCTGGCGGTCGCGCACGACCTGTGCACCCGTCATGACCCGGCGCGGTCGCCACAGCCACACGATGATCGACACCAGAAGGAGTGCCGCTCCCACGACGACCGCCAGCCCCCACGGGACCTCCTGCCACCAGCTCATCGCTCGCGGCGGCAGGGGAGGCAGCGCCAGGTCAGCCGGCTCTTCCCCGGCCGAGCGGTCCAGGGCAGGCTGTCCCGCCGTCGGCTCGAACTCGACCCATCCTATCCCGGAGAAGTACACCTCCACCCAGGAATGCGCGTCCTTTTCTCTGATCACCCACCGGCCTGACTCGTGATCGTAGCTGCCCTGGGCGTAGCCGCTCGCCAGGCGCGCTGGTACGCCCACCGCGCGGGCCATGACCACCATCGACGAAGCATAGTAGTCGCAATAGCCCTCTTGCCGCTCAAAGAGAAAGTAGTCGACCAGGTCCCGGCCGGTTGGCGGGTCGGGCAGCTCCAGCGTGTAGGGATAGGCCCGTAGGTAGCGCTCGATGGCCAGAGCGCGGTCGTACCCTGTCGGCGCGTCGCCAGCCACCTCGCGGGCCAGCTCCAGCACGCGCTGGGGGACCGACTCAGGCAGCGCAAGGTAGCGCTCAACGATCTCGACCGGCGGCGTGGCGCTGACCGTCGAGCTAGCTCGCAACTCGCTGGCCGTTGGCTCGGACGTGCGGGAAAGGATGGTGTAGCTATCCGCCTCCCCAATCAGGAAGGCCAGATCGCCCGGCGTGCGCTCCCATGCCTGCACAGGGCTGTCGCTCAGGTAGGGGGCGTTGGCTGCATATACCTGCGTGTCGTCGGGCGCCAACCGCTCAAATTGCTGGAACAGGTCCGGCCCGGGCGGGAGCGCTGTGTCCAGGGTCCGATTTGCGGGCAGTTGCCGGCTCTCCAGGGGGCCGTTGATCCAGCCCCGCCCGGTGTAGGTGTCAAAGCTGCGCGCGCGCCAGTAGCGGCGCGGGTAGCCCGCAACGGTCTCATCCTCCTGGCCCAGTTCCGGGCGCGGGGGTGCTGGATCGCTCGTGCTGACAAGAAGCGCGATGGCCTCACTCAGCTCTGGCCCGCCGGTCAGCAGGTGCGCGCTGGGAAGCTCGCCGCCTTCACCGGGGCGGTAGCCCACGCCGCCCGGAATCTCATCGTCGATCGGCCCCACAAAGCGCTCGGCGACGTGCACAGCCTGTTCCCAGGGTTCTTCGGCCACTTCCCAAAAGGCCCGGTGTACGGGGTGCGGGTAGAGCACAGGAAAAAAGGCGGCAACCAGCACGATCAGGGTGACCCATGGGGCGTAGGCCAGCACGAGTTCCAGGCCCAGGCTGTCGGGATAGTCGGTGCCCTGCTCTTGCCAGCGCTCAGCCTGTGTCCACAGCCGACAGATCGCCGCCAGCCAGAACATGCAGTACAGCGCCACCACGAGGTAAAAGAGGGCCATCCCTCCGCGAAAGAACGCCACTATGGCGACGATGGTGACAGCGGGCGCCAGTCCCAGCAGCGCAGAGCGGCGCCGGAAGGTCTGCCAGGTGCCAAAGAGGGCGGCGCACCACACCAGCAGGGCCGTGAGCAGATTGCGGACGATAGCGTCTTGGTCACCGGCATCGCCTGCTGCGGACTGGCCCCACCACCACAGGCGTGTGCCCAGCGCGCTCAACCGCTGCCAGGCGAACGACGCCGCCTCCGTACTGGGTGCTGGTTGGACAGCCTCGCCGCGCAGCCAGTCGCCCAGCCATCGGGCCGTATTGCCCAGATCCTTCCACAGCAGCGCGAGCGGGGGCAGGACCCGCCCGACAGCCATCACCACCAGCAGCAGCCCCAGCAATGCGCCCAGGAGCGCTGCACTTTTGCCCGATAGCCGGCTCCCCACCAGCCGCAGGCCTACTGGCAGAGCCAGCACAACCAATAGGATCAGCGTGCCGACCCCGGTGTCATCGCCCTCCGCACCCAGGGCAGCGGGCAAGCACAGGAGGGCGATCGTGGTCAGGAGGAGGACGACCCAGCCATCCACGGCGTCATCGCCTTCCGTGCCCAGGACAGCAGGCAAGCGCAGGAAGGCGGCCCAGCCACCGCGGGGTCGAAAACGGTTGACCAGCCTGGCGATGAGTGTAGCCATGGCTATGGCTCCACCGCGATAACGCGACCGGTGCCCTTGAGCACCTTGAACTCGGGTCGCCCAATGCGCTTGTGCTCGATGACCGGCATGAAGGGCATGCCCTTGGCGATGACGTGACTGCTGATGCCCAGGTCAGCCAGCAGCCCAGTTACGGCTTCTACGTTGCCCTGCCCGCCAAACGACGCCGCATCGAGCAGAATAACAGTGGGCGTCACCCCGCGGCGCATCGGTGGAAGCAGCCCCGCGATCCAGCCCGGGTCGCAGGAGGGGGTGATCACGGCCAGCGTGGTGCCTCTGCCCAGGTTCTGGTTCATCTCCGCCAGCACCCGCTCCAGCGGCCAATTTCCGCCCGCGCGCACCGTCGCCAGGGCGTGCAGGATGCGCCATTGGTGGGCAGCACTCTTTTGGGGCATGACTAGGATCGGCAGCGGCTCAGGTTCGCCTGTGGCAGGGCTGGTGCTGCCATAGGCCACCAGGCCCACGGCGCGGTTCTCGCGTAAGGTGCGGCTGGAGAGGGAAGCCGCCAGCACGACGCCGTACTCTTCTGTTGACTCTTCGCCCTCACCGGCCTGCACCGCACCGTCCAGATCGAGCACGATCCATAGGTCGCCGGAGGGCTCGAGATCGAAGGTCTTCACCATAAAGTCGTTCATGCG
>JASFLR010000315.1:0-4818 GCA_050117995.1 Anaerolineae bacterium | reverse complement strand
ACCCTGTCATTCCCAAGCGGGAATCCACTCTTGTTGCAGTCTGCGCGGACTGGCTATGACGGGACTCCAAGACCGGCGGGATCCGAGCTTGACAGGAGTGCCCAAGCAGGGTACACTTGGGGAGGATTCTGACCAGATTCTAACCGCCCGTCGACCGTTTCGTGGTATAATTGCCCTGTGGGCGCTGGTCTGCCGGGGAGCAGCATTTGGTGGGCACCGAGTTCCCACAGCAAAGGGCCAGATGCCTGCCTACACCAGAGGGTAAGCGTACCCAATCGGATAGAATGTGGGGAGTCCACGGCAGAACAACTTGACCACATCCACGACAGAGCCGTCTGACACGTGAGCCTCCAAACTGCAGCATCTGCTGGACACTGCCGTAAGGCAAGAGTGTTCTGGGCATTGAACTGAATTGAGGTGGCGCGTTGGAACAGTTTGCAGACTATGTGCTGCTATTGCTGGCTCAATTTGCCGGCGGACCCGGGCCGAGAGAGAATAATCTGATACGCTTTGGCCTGCCCGCCATTCTGTGGGCAGTGCTGTTGGCCGTGGCCTGGTCGCGGCAGCGACAGCAGGAGCTTCCCCGCGAAAAGATGCTGGTGTGGGGCTTTGGCCTGGGGCTGGCCCGCGAGCTCTATATGTTCGGCCACGTTTCCCTGGGATTCATCACCGGCGGTGAGCCGGGCGCAGCGATGTGGCACCTGGCCGAGCCGCTGGAGCACGGCCTGACGATGGCCGCAGTGGTCATGGTCGGCGGTGCCTTCATCCGCTATATCCTCGACGATATGCGCATCACGCGGCGCTACCTCCAGGCCGGACTGACCGTTGCGGGGATTGCCTTTATCGTCACCTGGACCTGGTGGTACCAGATCGCCACCGCCAACCCCGAGGCCAGGTTCAACCGCACGCCTGCTGGACTCATCTCCCACCTTTTGGTCGCCGTCTTTGCGGCTTCCGCTATGGTCCTCCTGTGGCGCAGGAAGGGTTGGCTGCGCAACGTGGTGACCATAGCCATGGGCTTTTTCGTGGTCTCGGGCATGCTGAGGTTGGTGAACTTTACCACCAGTCACAACTATGACTATATCATCTGTCCTATCTGCAACAGCCTGCACATCCTGGCTATCCCCATCTTGGGCTATGTCTATATCCGCGAGCAATCGATTGAGAAGCAGCGTGCAGAGGACTCGTTGCAGGCCTATCGCGATCACCTGGAGGACCTGGTCGAGGAACGAACGACCGAGCTGACCAACGCCAACGAGCAACTCCAGATAGAGGTCGCCGAACGGGAGCAGGCGGAGGCCAAGATTGCCCAGCGCAACGTCGAGTTGGCGGCGCAGAACGCCATCGCCGCCACTATCAGCCGCAGCCTGGAGCTCGACACTGTGCTGAACACTGCCATGGACACGGTGCTGGCCGTCCTGGAGATGGATGCAGGTTGTCTCTACCTGCTCGATCCTGATGGCGAGACGTTGATTCCGCAGACCCGCCGCGGTTCGTCGATAGCTGCGAATTTGCCGGAACCTGCCGGTTTTGCCTGCTCCTGTGCGGGCATATCGCGGAAAGCGGTGGAGCAGATGAAGCCAGTGGCCCTCGATACGCACGAGTTCTCCTGCGATGAGCAGTCGCCATTTGTCAGCGAGCAGGACCTGGCGACGTTGGTCAGCACGCCGCTCGTCTCCAAGGGACGTGCACTGGGCGCGCTATCGTTGGGCACCAAGCATGGCGGCGCGGTGCGGTCCGAGGATCTCGATCTCTTGACCGCCATCGGTCATCAGATCGGGATGGCCGTGGAGAACGCACACCTGTATCGGGAGACCGACTACTGGGCCAAAGAGCTGGCCATGCTGCACCAGGTGAGCGTCTTCCTCAGCTCGACCCTCGAGCCAGAGGAGGTCCACGACCACATCACCGAGCAGTCGGCCAAGCTCCTGGGCTGCCAGGCCAGCATCCTGTTCCGCTGGGACGGGGAGAGGCACCGCGCATTTGGCGCATCGACCTACGGTATGGACGGGACATCGGCGAGTGAGCTGAGTTGGGCATTGGAGGATTGTCCCCTCTTGGAGGAGATGCTGGCTGATCGGAAATCAACACCAGTCATCGATGCGCTTCAGGACCCGCGCGTCCCGCTCAGCTGGCAGGAGCAGATGCAGGTGCGCGGCCTCCTCTGCGTGCCGGTGTGGGGGGCTGAGGAACCGCTGGCCCTGCTCTTTATGATCGAGCGCAGCGGACCGCGCAGCTGGCGACCTGCCGACATCGAGCTCGTGGAGAGCTTTGTGAACCGAGCTGCCATCGCCCTGGAGAACGCCTACCTGCACAAGAGGCTGGAGTGGGCGGCGGCCCTGGAGGAGCGCCAGCGCATCGCAGCCGAGATGCACGACGGCCTTGCCCAGACGCTCAGCTACCTCACCCTCAGGTCCCACCAGGCCACCGAGCTGATCGAAGAGGGGCATACGCGCGAGGCGCTCACGGAGCATGTGAATATCCGGGATGCCCTTGCCCAGGCCAGTGTCGAGGTGCGTCGGTCCATCGCCAGCTTGCAGGAGAGCCCACCGCCGCGCCGGCCTTTCCAGGAGTGGCTGACCGAGATTGTCCGCGAAGCGGAAGAGACAGGCGATTCGCGCGTGCAGTTGGTCCTGCCAACTGAGGAGCCGCTCTTCTTGCCGCCGGACCATCTGGAGCAGGTGGTAAAGGTGCTGCAGGAGGCCCTGGTCAATGTGAACAACCACGCCCAGGCCCATCAGGTCAGCGTCCGCCTGGAGAGAGCTGACGGAGAGGTCCTCCTCTCCGTTGAGGATGATGGCCGGGGCTTTGATCCCGGGGTTATCCCGCACGATGGCCGGGAGCATTTTGGCCTGAGCATCATGCGCGCCCGCGCGGCCCGGATAGGGGGCGAGATTGAGATTCAGTCGGCGCCAGGAGAGGGCACGTGCCTGACCCTGCGCTGGCCGCTGCACAAGACGAGTTTAGGTGACACCAGACCTCTTCAGCCCCGGCCGCAGCCACAGACTGCGCCGATCTGACGCAGGTCGAGGAGTGAGCATAGTATGAGCAAGCACCGGGTTCTCCTGGCCGACGACCACTCGCTGTTCCGCGAGGGTCTGGCCAATATCGTGAATGCCCAACCCGATTTTGAAGTCGTGGGTGAGGCCGGCGACGGATTGGAAGTTCTGGTCAAGGCACGCGAGTTGGCGCCTGACCTGATCGTCATGGATATCAGCATGCCCGGCTGCGATGGGGTGGAAGCCACGCAGCGGATCATGGCCGAGTCCCCTGACATCACCATCGTTATGCTTACCGTGCGCGACGAGGACGAAAAGTTGTTCGAGGCGATCAAGAGCGGTGCTCGTGGTTATCTACTCAAGAGTATAAGCTCGCGGGATCTGGTTGCCATGCTGCGGCGCGCGGCATCTGGTGATGCGGCCATCTCACCTGCCCTGGGCGGACGCATGTTGGAGGAATTCCGGCGGTTGGCGCGCCAGGAGCTGCATGCACCGGACCAGGAGACCACGGCCCTCACCCAGCGCGAGCAGGAGGTCTTGAGCCTCGTAGCCGAGGGCGCGACCGACAAAGAGATTGCCGATACCCTCAGCATCAGCATCCACACGGTCAAAAGCCATATGCGCAATATCCTGGCCAAGCTGCACATGGGTCACCGCCACGAAGCTGCGCTCTATGCCCTGCGCGAGGGGCTGATTCCCTCTGCCTCAAGTCGGCGAGCTGGCAAAGACGGCATGTAGTTCTTTCTCTAGTCCCTCGCCGCCGCGGTCCCTTTGTGGCTTCCGCGATACTTGTCAAAAGCATGGAATTGACTAGAAACCACAGGATCTCTACTGAATGGTGGTTTCGAGAACTAGTTCCACAGACTTTGGGAGCTAGTTCAGCGCTCCTCGCGAGTGACCCCAAAGATCATCCCATATTGCCCCTCAAGATGTATTGAGTGCGCAGAATTGTCATGATATAATGGCAGTGATACGCCTGTCCGGATATTGCGGCAGCATCAGACATGGTCGCACGACAAAACCCTACCTTCGCTCGGCGACGCTGAACCAAATGCCAGGTGGACAGCACTGTTGACCCTCATTGAACAACGCTAGCCATGCCGTCCAGGCATCTGTCGCCGCTCGGCGGACCAGAGACGCCATCGCGAGGTGCTTCGAAGCCCTCGGAGAGGGACCTCTACTGGTGCCAGCGCTGTCCTCATTCACCAGAGTGGGGGAGCGCTGGGGTCCAAGCATCGATCTGGTCGGGTTGGGCCCAAGTCGGAAGCGACAGGCAGACACCCTGGGTATCGCGCCTGGTTCACGTGCCAGGGGATTCGATGACAGCAGGTACGATTTAAGCAATAAGGGAAAAGGAGGAACCATGAAAAAGCTGCTCACTATGCTGCTCGTCATCCTGGTACTGGCTACTCTTTTGGTAGCCGCACTGCCGGTCTCGGCCGGATACGAGGGTTGGCCTGGCGCCCCATGTGGGGCAGTCGGCGGCGGCCCGCCAGGCTGGTCTCAGGTCGCCTGGGGCGAAGGCGGGAGCGGAAGCCGCGGCGTCGGCCCCGGTGCTCCCTAGCGAGGATCACCTGTAGCATGACCCAGGTGGCTTTCCCCACGCCGTCGGCCAACCACCGCGCGCCGCACAGGACGCCCGGACACTTGCAGGCGCACCCCCTAAAATCGGCCTCGGGGAGAGCCACCTTCTGTTTTTGGTAGCCGCCCCGCCCTTGGCGAGGCAGCCTCTCGCCCGCGAGAGGCACAATCCACGCCTCGATATACGGTGGAGATTGCCGCGTCGCTCGCAATGACAAGTTACTTGGTAGACCTCGAC
>JASFLR010000314.1:0-4830 GCA_050117995.1 Anaerolineae bacterium | reverse complement strand
CCGCCATCTCGTGAGCGGCTATGGCTCAGAACCCGATGTCACCCGCTGCATGGATACCCGCGCATTCTATATCTGCCCGCGGGTAAATCCCGACGGCGCCGAGTTGGCCCTCGCCGACAAGCCCAAGCTCATCCGCTCCAGCACGCGCCCCTATCCCTACGATGAGGAGCCCATTGGTGGACTGGTCAGGGAGGACATCGATGGCGATGGGCGCATGCTTATGATGCGCATTCCCGACCCCAATGGCCCCTGGAAGGCGTGCGAAGAGGAACCGCGCCTGCTAGTCAGGCGCGGCCCTACAGAGGCAGGTGGTCAGTACTACCGCCTTCTGCCCGAGGGCCAGATCGAAGACTATGATGGCGTCCTGATTCAGATCCAGCAGAACAAGGAGGGCCTGGATCTCAATCGCAACTTTCCCGTGAATTGGCGACAGGAATACGAGCAACGCGGCGCAGGACCCTACCCCACATCAGAGCCTGAGATCCACGCTGTGGCCCGCTTTATCGCCGGTCATCCCAACATCACCGGCGGCGCTGCCTTTCACACGTGGAGTGGTGTCTTGCTCCGGCCCTATGGTGATCAGAGTGACGAGACCCTGCCCGCCGAGGATCTGTGGACCTACGAAAAGATCGGGCAAAAGGGCACCGAGATCACCGGCTACCCAGCCATATCAGTGTATCACGACTTCCGCTATCATCCCCGCAAGGTCATCACCGGCACCTTCAACGATTGGCTGTACGACCAGATGGGCGGATTCGCCTGGGTGGTCGAAATCTGGAACCCACAGCGCCAGGCCGGCGTCGAGAGCGACGAATTCATCGATTGGATGCGCGAGCATCCCCTGGAGGACGATCTCAAGATGCTCAAATGGAGCGACGAGGTGCTAGAGGGCAAAGGCTACGTGGACTGGTACCCCTACGAGCACCCGCAGTTGGGCCCCGTGGAGCTCGGCGGCTGGGACTATCTCTATGCCTTCAGAAACCCGCCCCCGGAGCTGCTCGAGAAGGAGATCGCTCCCTTTGCCGACTGGCTCGTCTGGCATCTGCTGATCTCGCCATGCCTGGAGCTGTATGAAGTCAGTACCAAACCGCTGGGCAAGGACACCTACCACGTGCGCATGGTCGTCCAGAACACCGGCTGGCTGCCGACCTATGTGACCAAAAGGGCCGCAGAGAAAAAGCTGACCCGCGGCATCGTCTGCGAGATCGACCTGCCCGAGGGCGCATCGCTCGAGGCCGGCAAGCTGAGGGAGGAACTGGGAGAACTGGAAGGACGCGCCTACAAACCCTCCAGCCCGGGCGGCTTTAGCCCATACGACGCCACCGACGAACGCGCCAAAGCGGAATGGGTAGTGCACGCGCCTGAGGGTAGTACAGTCAAACTGACCGCCCGCCACGAGCGCGCTGGCATCGTGACGACCGAGGTCAAGTTGCGGTAAGAGTCAATAAGCCTCGGGCATTGCTCGGCTCCTGGTGCAACAGCAGTCTGTTGCACCAGGAGCTTGCCGGGTATGTGCCTCCCAGGCCCCATTTTCGCCTGTTTGCATGCATGTCCGTCGGCACGGTGAAGATGACAAGGCTTTCTGATTGTGGTATACTGCGCGCACTGAGGGTATCCTAGTGCGCATATTGCTTGTTAATCCAAAATCGAGACTGCCCATTGACACACGGACCTCTCCACCGCTGGGACTCGCCTACCTGGCTGCTGTCGCTGAGCAGAGCGGCCACGTTGTGCGCATCCACGACGGGGACGTACAGCACACCCCGCTGGAGGAGATCGTCAGCCACTTCTCCCCCCAGGTGGTGGGCATCACCGCCAATACTACCCAGATCATGGCCGCCTGGCGCGACGCCGAGCTGGTCAAGGCGCTTTGCGATGCAATCGTCGTCCTTGGTGGCCCACATCCCACCACACTCCCCGAAGAGTCCGTCGCCAAGCCCGGTGTGGATGTCGTGGTCCGTAGCGAGGGGGAGGCAACCTGGCTCGAGTTGCTATCCACCTTCAAGCAGATCCTTGCCCAGGAGCCAGCAGAACCTACCCTGACCGCCGCCGACCTCCAACCCATCGCCGGCATCACCTATCTGGATGAGAGTGGCAACCCGGTCAGCAATCCCGACCGACCGCCCATCCCGGTCGAAGAGCTTGAGAAGATGCCCTTCCCGGCGTGGCATCTCTTCAACCTCGATCTCTATACCAATCTCCAGCCCACGGTCGATCACGTCGAGGGCCGCAGCTTGCCCATCCTCACCTCCCGCGGCTGTCCCTACCGCTGCAGCTACTGCTCGCAGATCGGGCCCCGCCGCTGGCGGGCCAGATCGGCAGAGAGTATAGTGGCCGAATGGAAGTGGCTGGTACAGGAACAGAGGGCGGCTGAGATCGGCATTTTGGACGACTCGTTCAACATCGATCGCCAGCGCGTGCTGGATATCTGCGACCGGCTGGTGGACGAGGGCCTGAACACGGTCCCCTGGATCATGATTAACGGCATCCGGGCCAACATCGCCGACGAGCAGGTGTTGGGTGCCATGAAGAACGCAGGCTGCATCCGCGCCGCCTTCGGCGTGGAGAGCGGCAACCAGGACGTCCTCAACACCGTCGTGGACAAGCACCTGACCCTCGATCAGGTTCGCGCTGCCTTCCGGGCCGCCCGCGCGGTAGGCATGGAGACCATCGGCTTTTTCATCATCGGGCTGCCGGGCGAGACCGAGGCCACGATGGACGACACCATCCGCTTTGCCTGCGAGCTGGACCCGGTGGTTGCCAACTTTTCCATAGCCACTCCCTTCCCCGGCACAGAGATGTACAATACCGTCAAGGCCCAGGGCCGCATCCTGGCTGAAACCTGGGATGATTTCGTCTTCTTTGAGGGCAAGGCGCGCTTTGAGATGCCCGGATTGCCAGCCGAACTGGTCGAGCGCAAGTGGAAGGAGGCCTACCGCCGCTTCTACCTCCGGCCCAAGCGGATTGCCCGCACGTTGGGACGAAAGGAGACGTGGCTGCGACTGCCTCGCACGGCGCGCATGGCCTGGCGGACGGTAGTAGGGTCAGCATGAGCGAGCAGAAGATCAAGTGCAGCGTAGGCATCACGGCCTACAACGAGGAAGCGAATATCGGTCGCTTGCTGCAGGCCATTATCGACCAGCGACTGTACGAGGTCGAGATTACCCAGATCGTAGTTGTCGCCTCTGGCTGCACCGACCGCACCGTGGAGATCGTGCAGCAGTACATGGAGGGGGAGCCTCGCCTCGAGCTTTACGTCCAGGAGAGGCGCGAAGGCAAGACCTCGGCCATCAACGTCTTTTTGGCCCACGCCCGGGAAAAGATCTGCGTGCTCGAGAGCGGCGACACCCTGCCACGCGAGGACACCATCGACAGCATGGTCCGCATGTTCCGCGACCCGGCGGTGGGTATGACCGGCGCGCAAAAGGTAGCCGTCAACACTCCCGATCACGTCGTAGGCGTGCTCTCACACCTGCGCCTCCAGATGGAACACCAGCTCTGCCTCGAGATCCCGCGCCTGGGCGAGTTGATTGCCTTCCGCAAGGTATTTGACCAGATTCCGCCCGACGTGGCCATGGATGAGGCATTTGTCGAAGCCCTCATCATCCGCCGCGGTATGCAGGTCCGCTACGCGCCCGACGCCGTCGTATATAACATGGGGCCCGAGACCGTCGGCGACTTTGTCAAGCAGCGCCGCCGCAACTATGCCGGCCATCTCTATCTCAAGGACAAATATGGCTACAAGGTCTCCAGCCTGCAGAATACGCGCGTGGTGCGTCTTGCTCTGGGCGAGGTATGGGGTGCAATCCGATTGGTAGGCACGCTGGGCATCCTGGCCGTGCTCGAGGCCTATTCGAGGGTTTTGGGCGCGTGGGACTATCGCGTCAAGAAGAAAAAACACGTCGTGTGGGACATGGCTTGGACCACCAAAGACCCTGGACAGGGCGTCGGCAACCAAGAATCTCGCGCCAAGACAGGACAGCCCGTTGAAAGATAAGCTGCTAAACGTACTCAAGGTAGCCATCAGCCTGGGGCTCGTTGTCTTTATCTTTACCCGGCCCGAGATCCGAAACGTCGATTGGGCAACCGTCCTCGCCGAGCTTCGCTTCTGGCCCTGGTTGCTGGGATTGGCCATCTACTTCATCGCCATCGGCTTTAACGTGCTCAAGTGGCAGTACCTGCTCCGCACTCTGGATCTGCACGTCCCTTTCCCCAGCCTATACCGCTACAACCTGGTGGGCCTCTTTTTCGCCCTTCTCCCGCTGAGCATGGTGGGCGGCGACATCGCCCGTGGATGGGACCTGGCCCGCCACACCGAAGGGCAGGCAGCAGAGGTAGCGGTATCGGTGCTGGTCGACCGGTTGGTGGGGCTTGCCGGATTTCTGCTCGCCAGCGTCCTGGGACTCGCTGCCGCCGTCCTGGTTCTCGGGCGCCCGGAACTTGGCTGGCTGCTGGCGACGCTGGGCGCCGTCCTGCTTGGCTTTGTTCTGGCCCTAGCTGCCTTGATCAGCCAGCGCTTGCGTGGCCTCGTAGAAAGGCTCTTCAACCTCGGCCCCTTGAAGCGCTTTCTGTCCCTGTATCAGAGACTATCCGACTCGGTCCAAGGCTACCGCAATCATCTCGGCGCATTGTTCGTGGCGTTGGGCATCCAGCTGCTAACGGTCCTGACCACGTGCGTGGTCAATTATCTCGCCGCTGTTGCCACCGGGACCGATGCGCCCCTGGCGTGGGTATTCGTGCTCACCCCGCTCACTGCCTTTGCGCCGTTCCTCCCGTCCATTGCCTCCGGTCTGGGCTGGAACCAGGGCGCGTTCTACGTCCTATATGTCG
>JASFLR010000313.1:0-4832 GCA_050117995.1 Anaerolineae bacterium | reverse complement strand
TACTATGTAGCCCGCCTGCGCCTGCCCGCTGACATGACTGCTGCCGAGCGCAAAGAAGCCGTCACCCAGGAGCTGGAGGTCCTGGGCCTCGCGGAGCGCAAGGATGTGCGCGTGGGAAGTCTCAGCGGGGGACAGCGCAAGCGGGTCTCGATAGGCGTCGAAAGGCTGACCCGCCCCGGGCTCTTTTTCCTGGACGAAGCTACGTCAGGCCTGGACCCGGGGACTGAGAACCGGCTGATGCGCCTGTTGCGACAGCTGGCAGATGATGGACAGACGATCGTGCTGATCACCCACGCCACCAAGAATGTAACGCTCTGCGATCAGGTCATCTTTTTGGCCAAGGGCGGTCGGCTGGCTTATTTTGGCCCGCCCAGCGAGGCGCTGCAGTACTTTGGCGTCCAAGACTTTGACGAGATCTATGAGCAGCTGGAGGATGAGCGGTCACCTGAGGAGTGGGCTGAGCGCTACCGGCGCTCGTCCCAATATCAGGAGTATGTGGTGAAGCGTCTGGGCGGCCCCCAGGGACAACTGCCTGAGGCCAGCGCCGAACCAGCTGGCGCCAAAGCGGGAGAGGGAGCGGGTCGCGCGAGTCCTTCTGCCAGGACCAAGCCCAAGCCACCGTCGGCCCTCCGCCAGCTCGTTGTGCTGGCAGCTCGATATTTGGAGATCATACGCAGCGACCGCGCCTATCTGCTGATCATGTTGCTGCTCGCGCCGATTCTGGGCAGCATGGACCTGATTGCCTGGGAGCACGATATCTTTGATCCAGTTGACGGCAACGCATCCCATGTGATGACTATGCTGTTTCTGGCGACCATCCTACCTTTCCTGGTCGGTGCGCTGAGCTCTGTGCGCGAGATCGTCAAGGAGAAGGCAATCTATCGCCGCGAGCGGGCAGTCAATCTTAGGCTCATCCCCTACCTGCTTTCCAAGGTGGGGGTGGGCTTTCTCTTCGCCCTGTATCACGCCGCCGCGCTGCTGGTTCTGAAACTCGTAGCGGTGGATTTTGGCCATCTGGGGCTGGAGCAGATTGGCCTCTATTACCTGCTGCTGGTACTGGCTGTGATGTCGGGCGTGATGTGGGGGCTGCTAATCTCGGCCATTGCACCGCGCGAGGAGCAGGCGATCTTGATCGCGATTGTCCTGGTTGTCGTTCAGCTGGTCTTTGCCGGTGGTCTGCTGCCCCTATCCCAGCTGGGGACAGCGGGCGAGGTGCTCGGCAGCGTCACCAGCAGCAAGTGGACCTACGAAGCCCTGGTCGACGTCACTGAGGTGCAGCGCGGCGACTGTGACGGGCCCAATCTGGAGGACTGTGAGCTACCTGGCATACAGGCCTACGACACCAATCCCGAAAGGCAGGTGGTCCTCGAACAACTCGAGACCCGTTTCGATGATGTGCTGGACGGATCGGTGATGAATAGCATACTAGCCTCGCTGGCGATCATGGCAGTGCTATTCGTCTTGCTGGTGGTGATACAGAAGCGCAAGGACGTGATCTGATCCTATTCAGGGTTTCCCGGGACCAGGGGGCGCACGGAAGAGGGGGCAACATGCAGGAGTTGATCGGCAAGCGGATCGGAAACTACCAGATCGTGGAGCAGATCGGCCGGGGCGGCATGGCGACCGTGTTCAAGGCCTACCAACCCTCCATGGACCGCTATGTTGCCATCAAAATTCTGCCGAGTCACTTCACGGAAGACAAGAGCTTTGTAGGTCGCTTTACCCAGGAGGCGCGCACGCTGGCCCGTCTGGAGCACCCGCATATCCTGCCGGTCCATGACTATGGTGAGGAAGACGGCACGACCTACCTGGTCATGCGCTATGTCAAAGCAGGCACCCTCAAGGATCTGATCAACCGGGAGGGAACAGTCCCCCTGAGGGAAGTGGCACGCATTCTGGCCCAGGTGGGCGGCGCATTGGACTATGCCCACAGCCAGGATGTGATCCATCGCGACATCAAGCCCAGCAATGTCCTCATCGATGATCGGGGCAACACCTTTCTCACCGACTTTGGCATCGCCAAATTGGTAGCCGAGACGGCCCAGTTCACCGCCAGCGGAGCTGTCATCGGCACGCCTGCCTACATGGCGCCCGAACAGGGCATGGGCCAGCCCGTGGACTATCGTTGCGACATCTACGCGCTGGGGGTTGTGCTATACGAGCTGGTCACCGGTCGCGTTCCCTATGAAGCCGAAACCCCTCTGGCTGTGCTCCTGCAACACGTCAACGCTCCCCTGCCAATGCCGCGCCAGATCAGGCCCGACCTGCCCGAGGCATTGGAGCGGGTGATCCTGAAGGCGATGGCCAAAAAGCCCGAGGAGCGCTTCCAGAGCGCCCAGCAGCTGGTCGACGCACTGACAGAGGCGGTGGCTTCCAAACCTGCTGAGATAGCTGGTCCGGCACCCACCGACGAGGTGCTGGAGCGGACCTCTGCGGTCCGCAGCATCAGCGAACCTCAAGCCCCGGCAGTGGATACAAAGCCGGTGGGGGCCAAATCGCCCGAACCGATGGCCGAACGTGCGGCTCCAGAGTGGCAGGCTCCGACTCCACCCCCAGTAGGGGAAAAGTCCCTGCCAGCGAAGGTAGCGACGCGTCGCCAGATTGAACGTCCCGAAGCCCAATCCCCAAAGCGCACGCCCTGGCTGCTCATTGCCGGTGGGGCGATATTGCTCATGCTGCTGCTGGCAGGTGGTGCCTATGTCATCTCAAACCTCATCGACGGAGAGCCAACGCCCGCCGTGTTGGTCGCGACAGAACCTGCGACTGCAGGTGCCAGCCAGGTGCAAGCAACGTCCGCCGAGGGAGGCGAACCAGCTGCAGTCGGGCAAACCGCTGGTGGTGCGGGCTGGACCAATTATGGCAACGACAACTTTGTGCTCACCCTGGCTCTCCAGGGCGACTATCTGTGGGCCGGCAGCGAGAGCGGCCTGGTGCGCTGGAACCTGGGACCCGGCAGCTATACCCGGTTCGGCAAGGAGGATGGGCTGCCCTCTGTACGTGTCAACGATCTCTTGGTCGATGACGCGGGCCTGCTATGGGTCGCCACCGACGCCGGAATCGGTCTCCACGCCGACCATCATTGGGAGAGTTATACCATGGAGGGCGGTCTCGATTCAAACTCGATTACAGCCCTCTTCCAGGATGAGTTCGGCGGGCTGTGGGCCGGCAGCCGGGGTGGTGAGCGCGGTCTTAACTACTTTCAAGGGGCGCGCTGGGGCACGCCTCCGCCGGCCTTCCTGCCGCCGCTACCGGTAGAGTATCCGAACGTGACGGTAATGGGCGGAAACGAGGAGGTGGGGTATTTCGTAGGTCTGGAGGATCAGGGGTTGCTGCGCTTTGAGGGAGACGCATGGTTGCAGCTGACTGCTGCCGATGGTCTCCCTGGCGACGAGGTGCTCGACGCGTCGCTCACCAGCGACAGCCTGTGGGTCAGCTTCAACGAAGGTGTTGCGCGATTCACTGTGGACGAGGAACGGATGGAAACCCTCCCCCTGGAGTATGTCCACACCATTCACCAAGCAGCCGACGGCGAAATGTGGTTCGGTGGTGCCTATCGCGCCGTTCGCTTCGATCCGGAGACAGGCGATGAGGAGGAGTTCGACGCCGGTGACGGCCCCATCCCTGGCTGGCTGGTGACTGATATTGTGGAGGACGAGCGAGGCCTGTACTTCGCCAGCTATGGTGGGGGCGTCACATTCTACGATGGCACCCGCTGGGAGACCTGGCTTACGAATGCACAGGTGGGTGGCAACCTGATCGAGTCCATCCGCCAGGATGGGGACGGCGCGCTCTGGTTCGCCCATCCTGGGACCGGCTTTAGCCGCTACCAGCCCGAAAACGACACCTGGCAGGTCTTTGGTGAGGTTGATGGCGCGCTGGACTGGCCTTCCGTGCCCGGCATCGACAGCGCCGGCAATCTGTGGGCCGGGGATTATGGCGAGCTCGTGTACTATGACGGCCAGGGCTGGCAGACCTTTTACGCTCCCGAGCTGGCAGACGTCTCCATCGACGGCATTGAGTTTGGCCCTGGCAATCTGCAGTGGATTGCCACCGACGCCGGTTTGATGCGCTACGATCCGGCTACCGATGAGTGGATGACTTTCACGGGTGATGATCATCCCCTTCTTGACGATATCTGGTGTTTCCTGGTGAACAGTGATGGCGTGCTGTGGGTCGGCGGGGAACAGGGACTGGTGCAGTATGATGGCACTACTTGGAGCATCCCCTCAGCTTCGGGCAGCACACCCCAGTTCGTCGACGATCTTGCAGAAGGACCCGATGGCACGCTTTGGGTAGCTGCTGACGGCGAGCTGGGCCATCTCGCAGACGGGCGGTGGACCTATGTCTCCTGGCCCGGCGATGGCTGGATAGAGACGCTGGCTTTTGCACCGGATGGGAGCATCTGGGCCGGCTACGAGGGGCTGGGCCGCTACGATCCCGCAAGCGACACCTGGCAGATCTTTACCACAGAAGACGGATTGGTGCACATGACCGTGCGCGCCATCCACGTGACCCCCGATGGAGTCGTATGGGTGGGCACAGAAGGGGGCGTCAGCCGCTACGTGCCGCAACGCTAGAGGCGGCGGCGGGCGTTACAAACCGCGTCCTCGACATCTCCCCATTTCCTGTTACATACTCGTGCGCACGTCGCTCGGGTGCTGGCAGCCGGCCGGCAGGAGAATCCGGGCCCCCTCTGCCATTTCAGCCTGGCATGGTCCCAGCAAGCCGGCCCTGCCTGGATTCGTGCACAGGCACAACTCCCGCATCTGAATGATTCAAACCTATCGCATTTTTCTGGAGGAACATCATGTCAAAGGTCATCTCAGCTCTAT
>JASFLR010000312.1:0-4846 GCA_050117995.1 Anaerolineae bacterium | reverse complement strand
GATCCCGGGCATACGAAGCCAGGGGGGAGATCCGACTGCACGACGGCACGGTGCTGGTCGAAGGCAAAGGTATGTACATCCGCATCCCCGACAAAGTGGTTGAAGAAGCCAAATCCGCACTCGACTTCTGGGGGGTGATCCCCGACTGAGCCTGGTCCGAATTCAGTACTCGCATAATCGCAGGCCTGCGTCAAGCGTTGGCGTTGTTGAAGGAGAACTATGGAGAATCAGATGCTCGACAATCAGCAGAGTGGGCAATTCGTCGTCGGTATGGATCTGGGCGGCACCAAGATCCTGGCTGCAGTGGTGGACCAGGAAGGCCACATCCTGGCCGAGGCCAAGTCCGCGACCAAGGCAGAGAAAGGACCTGACTATGTAATCAAGCGAATGGCCCAGACTGCTCGAAATGCAGCTCAGAAAGCTGGCATTGACTGGTCAGCGATAGGCGGTTTGGGCATCGGCGCACCTGGTCCCATAGATCCTGAAAAGGGCATGGTGTACACTCCCCCCAACCTTCCTGGTTGGGATGAGATCGCGCTTGGGCCACGTCTTTCTGAGACACTAGACGTGCCAGTCTGCCTGGAGAATGACGTGAATTTGGGCACGCTTGGCGAGTACGCGCTTGGCGCAGGGCAAGGTACTAGAAATATGGTTGGCATCTTTGTTGGTACGGGGGTAGGCGGGGGCCTGATCCTGGACGGCCAGCTGCGCAGCGGCTTCCGCCACGCGGCTGGTGAGCTGGGGCACATGATCGTGTTGGCCGATGGCCCGGTCTGTGGCTGCGGCAACAGAGGCTGCCTGGAGTCGGTTGCCAGCCGCACAGCCATCGAGCGCGACATACAACTGGGAATTGCCGCCGGAAGGAAAAGCATGATTCCCAAACTGGTTCGCGAGAAGGGACGCCTGACCAGCGGAGTACTGGCCCGGGCACTGCGCAAGGGAGATCCACTCACTGTAGAAGTCATGGGCCGGGCGCAATGGTACTTGGGCCTACTGACAGCATCCATCGTCAACTTGATCGATCCCGAGATGATTGTCTTTGGTGGTGGCGTGGTCGAAGCACTGGGCAAGAAATTCGTGGCCCCGATCCGAGTCACAGCTCGCCAATACTACATTCAGCAGGCTGGCGCAGAGCGAGTGCGCATCGTTGCCGCCAAGTTAGGCGATCACGCAGGCGTGTTGGGGGCTGCGGTGCTGGCTCGGCGCCTCTGCAGTCAGGGTCCAGTCGTTCGCGATCGCTAGTTGCCAGTTGAGCCAATATGCGGTATAATCGCTTCAGTGCAGTCAGCACCTCGTGCGCTACTAACAGCTTGAAGGAGGGAAAAGCATGGAGAGCTTTGCGGGATTGGCCTTTGCCGCCGCATTCGTAGTCATCATCTTGGCAGCTGCTATCAAGGTTGTCCAAGAGTATGAGCGAGGCGTCATCTTTCGCCTGGGGCGGTTGCAGGGCCCAAAGGGGCCGGGTATCTTTTTCATCATTCCGATTGTCGACAAGATGGTCAAGGTGGATCTGCGCGTGATCACCCTGGACATCCCATCCCAGGAAGCGATCACGCGCGACAATGTCACGGTTCGCGTCAACGCCGTGGCATACTTTCGCGTCGTGGATCCCAGCGACGCCATAGTGCAGGTAGAAGACTATGAACGGGCTACATGGCAGATCGCACAGACGAGCCTGCGTTCGGTCCTGGGCCAGTCGGACCTGGACGAATTGCTCATCCACCGCGATGAGATCAACCAGAAGCTCCAGCAGATCATTGACGAGCAGACAGAGCCCTGGGGCATCAAGGTCAGCATTGTCGAGGTCAAGGATGTCGAACTGCCCGACACGATGAAGCGAGCCATGGCTCGCCAGGCAGAGGCGGAGCGTGAGAAACGCGCCAAGATCATCCACGCCGAGGGCGAATACGGCGCGGCACAACAGCTACAGGACGCAGCCGGCGTGATCTCGGGGCAGCCAGCAGCCCTGCAGTTGCGCTACCTGCAGACGCTGACCGAAATTGCCGTGGAAAAGAACTCGACCATCATCTTCCCGGTGCCGATCGACTTTTTCAAGGCTTTCGCGCACGTGTTCACCGACCAAGCCGAGGGAACGGACTGAGAAGTCTGAACAAGAGGTAGTAACTGATCAAACGGGCCGGATTGGTTCCCAATCCGGCCCGTGCTCTATTAGAATAGCGTGGGCTGCTCAGGTTCCGCGTAGGCAATTCCGAGGTGCTCGTAGGCCCTGCGGGTAGCCACGCGGCCGCGAGGCGTGCGGTCCAAGAAACCCAACTGCAGCAGATAGGGCTCCACCACATCCATGATGGTGTCCGGCTCCTCTGAGAGTGCCGCGCCGATCGTATCCAGGCCCACCGGACCGCCGTCGAACTTTTCTATGATGGTGTGTAGTACCCGGCGATCGATATCGTCCAGCCCCAGCGGATCCACCTCCAGAAGGGCCAGCGCGTCCTGGGCCACTGCCCGGGTGATGAGACCATCGGCCCGGACCTGGGCATAGTCACGGACGCGCTTCAACAAACGGTTAGCGACTCGAGGTGTTCCCCGCGCCCGCCGCGCAATCTCGGATACCCCGCCATCTTCAATCTCAATGTCTAGAATTCCGGCCGAGCGCCGCACAATCTCCTGCATCGCGCTCTCACCGTAGAAGCCAAGGCGATACACAGCGCCGAAACGCGCTCGCAGCGGCGCTGTCATTAGCGCCAGACGGGTTGTGGCGCCAACTATGGTGAAATGCGGGAGCTTTAGGCGGATGCTGCGCGCCCCAGGGCCCTTGCCGATGACAATGTCCAGGGCATAGTCCTCCATTGCCGGGTAAAGCACCTCTTCCACCGCCCGCCCAAGGCGATGGACCTCGTCGACAAAGAGCACATCTCCCTTGTGTAGGTTGGTGAGAATGGCAGCGAGATCGCCCGCCCGCTCGATGGCAGGACCGGCTGTAACCTTGATATTGACCTGCATCTCGTTGGCCAGTACATGAGCCAGCGTCGTCTTGCCGAGACCGGGCGGACCGTAGATCAGCACATGGTCCAACGCCTCATCCCGCCCCCTCGCAGCCTCGAGGAGAATGCGCACGTTCTCCTTGACCCGGTCCTGCCCGATATACTCATCCAGAGTCTGGGGGCGCAGGCCAACATCCAGCCCTACTTCTTCCCCTGACTTTTTCGAAGATACGATCCGATCGGCCATGCCTATCCCCTCTCATCCTGACTCAGGGCATTATACCAGAAAAAAAGCCATAGGGAAAGCACATCCGAATGAGGCTTAGGCTGCGGTCGCATCTACGGCCGCAGATGCGACACTGGCTGTCCAACTGGTTATCCTCCCTCCGTCTAGGCCTTTCTCTCGCTCAGCCTAGAGAGCACACGCTGAAAGACCTGGTACGCCTGAGCGCTGTACAGGACAAAGCGCACCAACCGGATGCCATGATCCTCCTGTCTCTCGAGGTAGTCGATCACTGCTTGCAGGGCAACCGAGGCTGCCTCGTCCATCGGATAGCCATAGGCGCCGGTGCTGATCGCGGGGAAGGCCACACTCTGGACATCATGCTCAGCCGCCACCTCCAGGCTGCGCCGGTAGGCTCTAGCCAGCAACTCGGCTGCCCGCTCCTGGCCTTCCCGCCAGTAGACCGGTCCGACGGCATGGATCACGTACCTGGCCTTCAAGCGGCCTCCCGTGGTGATCTTGGCGTCGCCGGTTGCGCACCCTCCGAGCGGGCGGCACTCGGCAAGGATCTGCGGCCCCCCTGCCCGGTGGATCGCACCATCCACGCCCCCACCACCCAACAGAGAGCTGTTGGCTGCATTTACTATGGCATCTGTCTCCTGAAGCGTTATATCCCCCTGGATCAGCTCCAGTGTCGCCGTACCGACTCTTACTCTCACTTCACAGCCTCCGCATATCTACACCCATGATTGCACTGCCAACCATAGACCCATGGCGACCAGCAGTATGCCGCTGCCCTGCAGCGTCCGGCGGTACCATAGCTGCGAGAGCCTCCCAGCCCGGCGACTGACCAGCCAGGCGATCATTGCCTTGGAACCCACCAACAGAACGTAGAAAGGTGCCATGAAGGCCAGTGCATGTAGAGGCGATTCGCGCCAGCCGCGCACCAGGGCCGGCCCGCCCACCGTAGCCCAGAATAGGTATGGATGCGGGTTCAGGAAATTCACGGCAATGCCCCGCCAAAGCTCACGCTGCGGCCCAGAATGCAGCTCGCCCTTGGCAGGGAGCGCTGCCTTTCCTCCGGATTGGATGGCGCCCGCTCCCATCCAGACGACCACAAACCCGCCCAGCGTACCCAACCAGCGAGTTGCCTCGGGTGGCAGACTCCCCACCAGAAGGACCGATAGTGCAATGATAGGCAGATCGGTGACGAGTGGCGCCAGCGCCACCCGCAGGCCACCAGCCAACCCGCTTCGCAGCGAAGCTGTGATCAGCAGCGCCAGCAAAGGACCCGGGCTGATTCCGGCGTTCAGGCCCATGCTGAACCCGAGGCTAACGTATGCCCACATCGTCCTCACCTAGCACATATGCTGGACGCAGCCTGGCCTCGCGACTTGTGCAGACTGAAGCGGCAGTTTGTGCAGTTTCGGCGGGCGCTGCGTCCCTGCGAGTAGTCTCGGTAGAAATGGTAGATCCTGGGTACATAGCCATGGTGACTTTTCAAAGATTGATGCGCGGGCCACTGCCCACAAATGCTGTCACATCTGAAACTTGAGCCTGGCTATCATGCGGCACAAGTATACCACGCCACGATCGCCACGTCAAAGACGTCGGGTCGACCATGGGGCTCAGTTGACCGATCTTGTCATTGTCCACGCCAGGGTGTGCGCCAAAGAGACGG
>JASFLR010000311.1:0-4867 GCA_050117995.1 Anaerolineae bacterium | reverse complement strand
TTGGGTCGGGGCCACTGAGCATCTGCGCAGCTCGCCATTCGAGCATCCCCCCGTCTACTTTCTGGGGCTGAACCTCTGGCAACAACTGGCAGGCACCACAGAGTTTGGCCTGCGCTTCTTCTCACTGCTGTGGGGAGTCCTGTTCGTCCCGCTGCTATATGGGCTGACGAAGCGGCTTGCCGGCGAGCGATTGGGAGTACTGGCAGCACTGCTGGCGACCATCTCCCCGTTCATGGTCGCATACGCTCAGGAAGCACGCATGTACACCCTGCTGCCCTGCCTGGCGTTGCTCGCCCTGCTGACCTTCTGGAACGGTCTTGAACGGGAAGAGCAGCCTCTTTGGTGGTTGGCATATCTGGTGGTGATGACCTTGGGGGCGCTGACGCACTACCTGTTCGTGCTGCTATGGGTTGCCACCGCACTGTATCTCCTGGTGGATTACCTGCGTCTCCGCAAGTTGCGGGTGTGGGCCATTGTCGCTCAGGGGTTGCCCCTCGTAGTGTCCGCGGTGTGGCTGGTCTTTTCACCGGGCGTGCTCGAGTCGCTGGGTCGCATCGTGCAGGATGGGGCTCTCTTCAGCCTAGCCTACAAGTTGAACAAGATCATGCCCACGCTGCTGTTGGCTGAGATAGAGGGAAAGCAGCAGCCGGCTGGGGCGTATGTTCTGATGGCGTTGGGCTGGTCTCTTATCCTGCTGGGGGCCTGGTGGTCCAAGCGCGCGAGGGTAGTTCCAGCGCGGGCGTGGCTGTTGCTGGTGCTGACCCTTGTTGTGCCGCTGGCTGCGGCGCTGGTGGTCCCCTACGGTGTACTGGGCCGCCACCTGGGATACGTCCTCATTCCGGGTTTTGTCTTCATGGGGTTCGGGCTCGTAGCGCTGCGACGCCGGGGAATTCTGCTACTGGGAGCTGGTGTGTTGGTTGTCCTGCTCACTTCCTCTTCTGGGCTGGTGACTCACTACACGTCGGCTGGTGGCAGTTTTGGTGAGGCAATGGCCTACATCGACCGGCGGGGCCAGCCTGGAGATGCCCTGGTCATCTCCCAGCCGCTCAACCAGCATCTGGCTGAATACTACAACGAGCAGGATTGGCCGATCCTGTACCTCCCTGCTACTGGCATCCCGCCGAAGGCGGCTGATGTCGCTCAAACACTGCTTGCGCTGAGCCAGGAGCACGAACGGATCTGGCTGGGACCTGCAGGCGCGTGGACAGCTGATCCCGAGTACCTGGCGGAGCAATGGCTCGCGGCCAATGCATTTCAGGCAGAGAAGGAGTGGTTCCCCGATAGCAGTTCCGTGGCGCTGTATCTGACGAGCCAGGCTGATCTGGCTGAAGTGGACGTTGGAGAGCTAGCCTGGGAGGGGCGCATACGTCTGAATAGGCTGGCGACCAGCTCGCTTCTGGTTCCGATTGGTGATGCTATTCGGATGCGCTTCAGCTGGCAGGCCGTCAGTGCCATTGACGGGCGGTGCGAGGTGAGTCTGCAGCTGGTGGATGAAGCGGGCCATATCTGGGCGGAGCGGCGAGGCGAGCCCTGTGGCGGTTGGTGTCTTACAGATGGCTGGTCGACAGGGGAGTCTGTACGCGATCAGCATGCTCTCGTGATCCCGCCCGGTACGCCTCCCGGTGCTTACCGTCTGGAGGCGGCATGGCTTCCTTTGGGCGGCGGTCCACCCTTGCAGGCTGAACACGATGGGTCTCTCACAGACAGGGTGAGTCTTGCCGAGGTGATGGTTCTTCCGGGGGGGGTGACTCAAGAGCCGTGGCGCCTGCCCAATCCGTTGGAAGTCAGCTTTGGCGGCGAGGTGATGCTCCTCGGCTACGAGCCGGGTGTGGCCGATGTTCAACTGGGCGAAAGCCTCCTGGTGGAAACCTACTGGCATACAGAGGTGTCGCCAGCCACCGACTATGCACTTGCCCTGGAATTGGTCGATGACGATGGGTTGGTTGTGGCCAACTCGGTGTCGACCTTGACGCCTTCTTTCCCGACCAGCCTGTGGCAGCCCGGGCAGTACCTGCATGGGCAGGAGCACTTTGCTCTGCCCTCCACTCTATATCCGGGGCGTTATACACTACGTATTGCATTGATTTCACCGGAGGGCGAGCGGCTGACCGCTGCTGGGCAAGCTTCCAGACCGGCACGATTGCGTGATGGGGAGCTGTATCTCGCAAAGATTGATGTCCAGGACCGACCGCGCCAATTTGATCTGCCCACTGTGACCAACCCTCTGAGCGGGACTGTGGGAAAGCAGGCGCATCTGGTCGGCTATGACTTGGTGCTGGATGATGCCCGTCCTGGCGGCAAGCTCTCCTTGACCCTGTACTGGCAAGCAGGTGGACCGATGGTTCGCCCCTTCAAGGTCTTTACGCACCTGGTGGACGGGGAGGGCGCGATACGGGCGCAGCATGACGCGCCTCCTGGCGGGGGATGCTGCCCGGCTAATACGTGGGCAGAAGGCGAGGTGATTGTAGACGAGCATACCATTGCTCTGGGGGCTGACTTGGAGCCCGGTACCTATCGGTTGATGGCTGGTATGTACGATGAAGAGACCAAGAGTCGCATGCCTGCTTACGATGCGCAGGGGGCGCCGGTTGAGGATGGCAGGATCGAGATCACCGAGCTAACTATCGAGTCATTGTCTGAGCAGGAAGAAGTTGAGGTCACTTTGCCGTCGAGAGAGGAGCTGCCCTTCACCAGCTTTTTGCCTCTAGTTACCAAGGGAGCATCATTACCCAGATAGCGTGGCTTGCTTTCTGCGAATCGGGGCAGAAATCTGATTGTATGAAGAGGACCTGCAAAAATGCGAAATGGCAAGGGTATAGAGCAGAAGAACGGGGGGCAAAGTCCGCAGGCTGGCCATCTACCCCCTCCTGAAATGAAGGCAGTGTGGGTGCGCGATATGTTCGAGCGCATCTCGCAGCGATATGACCTGATGAATAGGCTGATGACATTTGGCAGGGACGGGGCGTGGCGACGCTACACCGTGTCGCAACTTAACCTGGAGGCGCAGGCCACAGGATGCAAGCTCGTGCTGGACGTAGCCACGGGCACGGGTGACCTGGCATTCGAGACACTGGCCCAGCATCCGGATGCGCGGATTATCGGCCTGGACTTTGTGCCTGAGATGCTGAAGATTGCCCGAGAAAAAGCAAGCGCACGAGCGAGCAGCGATCGAGCCAGGCATCCGGAAGCAGCTACTCGGACTACCTGTGAGTCACTGGCGCTATTAGCGGGCGATGCCCTGCGGATTCCCTTCCCGGACGGGGCTTTCGATGGGGTCGTGACAGGCTTTGCCCTGCGCAATGTCACTGATATCCCTGCTGCTTTCGCCGAGATGGCGCGGGTTACGAGACCCGGTGGGCGCGTTGCCTGTCTGGAGATCGCCAAGCCGCAGTCTCCTCTCTTCAAGGGGTTGTTTGCCCTCTATTTCTACAGGCTGGTTCCGCTGCTGGGTGGCTGGATCACAGGCCAACGCTCCGCGTACACCTATCTCCCACATTCGCTCAGCGAATTTCTAAATCCTGACCAGATAGCCAGCGTGATGAGCGAGACAGGCTGGCGCGAGGTGAGCTACAGGCGGTTGATGTTGGGCACTGTGGCTGTGCATTCAGGGATTCGGGGTTAGATTTGATGCCTATGCTGAGAGCTGAGAGTGCGCAGTGCCAATTGGCTTGCCAACAGCGGCGAATAATAGTAGAATGAGTTTCGAGAGGGGTTGAGGATAACACGTGTTTGGATCGTTCAAAGCAGGCGACAGTCTTCGGGTCTATCGCTTGCAGCGGAAAGGCGTCTCGCTTGATCTCCAACGGAGCTTGACGCAGCCGCCAAAGCCACTTTTGGAGGCTTGGTTGGCCTTTCTCACGCAGCAGGAGATGGGCCGCCCTACCTATGTGCTGACCGATCTCTATGATGGAGATGGTTTCGTACAGGTGCGCTTTCGCCCCCATCAGGCTGCAGCCGATGTGTCTTTTCTGGCGCCTGCACTGGAGGCAGGACGCGACGCATCCAACCTGTGGTTTCGCCTGCTCGATGGTGCTTCCGTAGAGCTGGCAGGGCGCGGTATCCAGCGCGTGTTTGCTAATCTGTCCGAGTCGGGCGCCGAAGCCGACCTCTTCTACCAGTCTGGGTTCACGCTCTATGCGGGGGAAGAGGTCTTTCGACTGGCTCAGCGGCCGGAACTGGGGGACAGGGAAGAGATCCCGGAGCTGCGGCTCCAGCGCCCAGCAGATTGGCCGTCGATACAGAGGCTATTCGTGGCTGTCACGCCGCAACGGGTGCGCCAATCCGAGGGAGGCATCAGGATTGCCGCGGGGATGGAGAGAAATTGCCAGCACTATGTGCTACCCGGGGAGAAGAGAGGGGACCTGGCAGCAGTGCTGAGCATCTATACCGGCGGACAAGCGTGCTTCCTGCGTCTGGTGGTGCACCCTGAGGCGAGAGATGTGGCAGATGGGCTGGTGCGCGGTGGGTTGGCCATCATGGACCGCTGTCCAGCAAAGCCAGTGTTCTGCGGCGTGCGCCAGTACGAGGGTGGGGTTCGGGCAGCGCTGCTGGCCGCGGGTTTCGAGCATTACGCCTCCCGCGCACTGATGGTCAAGCATACGCTAGCCTGGAGCAAGACGCCTGTTCCGGAATTAGGTCCGGCATTGAAGGCCACCGCCGAGATTGTGCCACCGGCCTATCATTTGAACGGCGAACCGGAGTTCCAGGTATCTGAAGGACGTCTGACGGCAACGCAAGATGTATAGGTAGGACATTACGCACGCCGGGCGGCAATCGGGCCTGGTGTTGAGGGATAGATGCAAGACAATATTACTGACGATTTGGATGCTTTGTTGGAGGTCGTACCTCCAGAGATCGCGCAGGCGAT
>JASFLR010000310.1:0-4875 GCA_050117995.1 Anaerolineae bacterium | reverse complement strand
TTGCCAGCCCCTGGCCCACCTAGCAACACGAGAAACAGCGCATCCGATGGCACGGTCGACTCCTTTCAGCCAACCCAACCCGATCTCAGCCCAAGATACCCTTGCGCAAGAACTTGTCGTAGTGGCGCATCTGGAGCTGTGCCTCCAGCTGTCGCATCGTGTCCAGGACCACACCAACTGTGATCAGCAAACCTGTGGATGAGATCAGCATGGCGCCACCCCCAGTATAGGCCGATGCGGTCGTCCCGGGGAACAGTGTCATAAAGAGCCCAACCAGCCACGGTAGAACAGCCACAGTACCCAGGAAAAGCGCGCCCACCAACGTAATGCGTCGCACCTTTTGGTTCAGGTAGGTCTCGGTCCGCTTGCCCGGACGGATGCCGGGGATCGATGCCCCCTGCTTCCTCAGGTTCTCAGCCATGTTCTGCTGTTGAAAGATGGTGTCTGTGTAAAAGTACGTAAAACCCACCACCATCAAAAAGTAAAGCGGCCAGTAGACGTTATACTGTGGGTTGAAGATCTGATCGACCCAATAGGCCGCGGTCTGTAAAAACCCCTGGGCTTCCTGACCCACAGGTGCCATAAAGTAGCCAGCGATCGTGCTCGGAAAGACCATGAGACTCTGGGCAAAGATCAGCGGGATCATGCCGGCCATATTCACGCGGAGCGGGATGTGCGTACGCACAGAGCGCGTCTGGCGGAGACGCCCACCTCGCTGACCCAGTGTCCGGCTGCTATATTGCACCCAGATCATCAGCTTGCCTTCCTGGATAATGACGATGCCAAAGACCGTGACCGCGGTAATGATGACAAAGACGATCAGCTGCAGCCAGGCCTGGGAAACGATCTGGTTCAGGATGCTCTGTGGCAAGCGCGTCACGATTCCGCCCAAGATGATGATAGACGTACCGTTGCCGATACCCTGCTCGGTGATCAACTCGCCCAGCCAAACGGCAAACAACGTGCCCGCCGTCATAGTTATCATGATGGCAAAGGTCGGTAGCGGTGCGTCCCGGAAACCAAAGCTATCCAAAATCGGCACACCACCGCTCATCTGGGTCATGATCACTGCCTGACCATACGCCTGCAGCGCAGCCATGGGCACCGTCAGATACCATGTCAGGCGATTAAGCCTGGCCCTGCCCTGCTCTCCCTCCTGCTGCAGCTCTTGCAGTTGCGGGATAATGGGCGTGAGCAACTGGATGATAATCTGGGCGGTGATGTAGGGATAGACTCCCATAGCCATCACTGAGAAATTCGCCATCGCGCCACCAGAAAGCAAGTCGAGCAATCCCAACAACTGGTTCGACTGGAAGAGCTGAGACAGCGCTTCCGAGTTTACCCCAGGCACAGGTACGTGCGCGAACAGGCGATAGATCGCCAGGATCAGAAAGGTGACTAGTATTTTCTTTCGCAGGTCTGGCAGTGCAAATGCACTACGGACTGCCTGGATCATAGCTGCTTACCCCTTTCGGCCAGAGAACTTGACTGGGTGCAACGGGCAACGTCCTTGCCGAGCATATCCTACTGATTGATCCGCCGGCCGCGCTCAATCTCCCAGGGTAGCTGCTCGACCGAGCCGCCAGCCTCTTCGATCTTGGCGCGTGCATTGCTCGAGAACCGGTGCGCCCTGACAACCAGCGGGCGATCGATTTTGCCATCGCCCAAGATCGCAACGGGCAGATCGGCCGACTTGATGATCCCCGCCTCGGCAAGGGTCGCCGGCGAGATCTCGGCATCGGCCTCGAACTCTTCCAGCCGGTACAGGTTCACTGCAACATACTGGACCTTGAAGATATTCTTGAAGCCGCGCTTGAAGGGCAAACGCCGTACCAGTGGCAACTGGCCACCCTCAAAGTACGGGCCCTTGGTCCCACCAGAGCGAGCTGCCTGGCCTTTCGTCCCGCGGCCAGCAGTCTTGCCCTGACCGGCAGCGATGCCTCGACCCACCCGCTTTCGAGATTTTCTGGCCCCCTTGGGAGCCTGTAAGTCGTGTAATTTCATCTCTCACCTATCCCAACACACCACAGGAATCGCTCTACGCCAACCCTCGGGCATCATAGACACCCAAAACTCGCTTCACCGATCCCGGATGAATCCCTACTACTTGATCTCTTCCACCTGCACCAGGTGACTCACCTTCTCGATCATACCACGGACGGCCGGTGTATCAACCTGTTCTACCACGTCGCCCAGTTTGCGCAGGCCCAGGGCACGGATGGTATCCTTCTGCCTGCGCGATTGGCCAATGCCGCTTTTGGTCCACTTGATCTGCAGCGTACGCCCGCTACTCATTAGCCTCCCCCTTCATCCAGAAAGGCGAGGTCTTGCTCAAGGGAACGCCTCGACGCTCAGCGACAATGACCGGATCCTGCAAGGTGTCCAGCGCGTACATGGTAGCCTTGACAACGTTCAAGATATTGGCGCTGCCCATGGACTTGGTCAGAATGTCCTTAATGCCTGCCGCCTCTACCACAGCACGGACGCCGCCACCGGCGATAACGCCTGTTCCCGGCGAAGCTGGCCTGAGCATCACGCGCGCAGCGCTATAGCGCACCGTCGTCTCGTGCGGGATCGTGGTCCCGGCTAGCGGAACCTGCTTCATGTTCTTGCGGGCCCGCTCTGCTCCCTTGCGGATCGCATCGGGCACCTGCCGCGCCTTGCCGACGCCAATGCCGACACTCCCGTTCTTATCGCCAACAACCACCAATGCTCGGAAGTTAAAGCGCCGGCCGCCCTTTACGACCTTGGCCGTTCGAGCAATGTGTACCACGCGCTCGTCCAGGCCATCGCCCTCTTCTTCCCGACCTCTTCGCCTTCGACCACCACCCTGTCTACGGCCCATCATTCCTCCCTGTCGTCCAGATCACAATCTAGCAAGTCCTACTTGAGGACCTAGAACTCTAATCCAGCTTTGCGCGCAGCATCGGCCAGACTCTTGACCCGGCCATGATACTTGTAGCCACCCCGATCAAAGACGATGCGGGTAATGCCGGCCTCCAACGCACGCTGGGCAATCAGCTTGCCCACAACCGCGGCCTGGGCAGACTTGTCCTTACCATCAATCTGGCTGCGCACCCCACTATCCAGGGTAGACGCTGCCACTAGGGTATGGCCGCTGATATCGTCAATAACCTGAGCCCGGATGTGCTTCAGGCTGCGAAACACACACAGGCGAGGGCGCTCTGGGGTGCCACTCACATGTCTTCGCACCCGCGCGTGTCGCCTATGGCGCGCCAGACGCTTTGCTTTCGCCTTATCCATCAGTCCTCCTACCTCTGCCCCTAGGCGCCAACCCGGCCTGCCTTGCCGGCTTTGCGACGCACGTATTCGCCTTCATAGCGGACGCCCTTGCCCTTGTAGGGCTCCGGGGGACGCTGCCGCCGGATCCGGGCTGCGATCTCGCCAACCAGTTCCTTGTCACTACCATGCACAATCACGGTGCGCCCACCCCTGGGCACTTCGAAGCTGATGCCCTCCGGAGCAGGGAACTCGATCGGGTGCGAATACCCGAGGTAGAGTATCAGCGTCTCTCCCTGCATCTCGGCGCGGTAGCCCGTACCGACAATCTCCAGGTTCTTGGTGTACCCTTCTGATACGCCATGGACCATGTTTGCCAGCAGTGCACGGGTCAGGCCATGCAGTGCCCGATGGTTGCGATGGTCTGTCGGGCGCTCCACGATAAGAACCCCATCCTGCAACTTGACCACCATATCAGGATGGCAAGAGTGCGTGAGCTCCCCCTTGGGTCCCTCGATTCTGACTTCACTGCCCCGGATGTCGACCTCTACCTTGTCGGGCAGCTCAATTGGTTGCTTGCCAATGCGAGACATAGCTCCTCCATCATCAGGCTACGGACGAGTCCGCGCGCCAGGTCAGGCGCACGCCTTTACCACACGTAGCACAGAATCTCGCCACCTACGCCGTTGCGACGAGCTTCTCTATCTGTCATCACGCCCCTGGGGGTGCTCACAATGGCAACCCCGAGACCGCTGAGCACCCATGGCAGCTCGCGCTTACCGCTATACACCCGGCGGCCTGGCCTGCTAACTCGCTTCAAACCGGCCACAATAGGCCGACGCTTATCGTCGTACTTGAGCCACAAGCGGATATTCGCCTGGGGGTGCTCGTTGGTCACTTCGTACCCCTGGATGAATCCCTCTTCCAGCAAAATCTGCGCAATTGACACCTTGAGCTTGGAACTCGGCACCAAGACATACGGTTTGCGCACCGTCAACCCGTTGCGAATTCGGGTCAGCATATCAGCAATCGGATCTGTCGTAGGCATACGCCACCCCACCCCCTGATCTACAATTCGCCCGCCACTAAATAGCTGACGAAAGCTACCAACTCGACTTGATGACGCCGGGGATCTTCCCCTCGTTGGCCAACTCACGGAAACAGATGCGGCAAAGCTTAAAGCGCCGCATATAGCCCCTAGGGCGCCCGCACCGCGTGCACCGATTGCGAACACGGGTGGGATATTTCCGCCTAGTCTCCCGGACGATCATACTCTTCTTGGCCACATCTCCTCCTTAAAAACCACTCTGCGAGCGAGCGTGAAAGGGCATCCCCAGGTGCGTGAGCAACTGGTACGCTTCTTCATCGGTCTGGGCCGAGGTCACAATGGTAATCTCCATGCCCCGGATCTTGTCAATGCTATCATAGTCAATCTCGGGGAACACAAGCTGCTCGCGAAGCCCCAAGCTGTAGTTGCCCCGTCCATCAAAGGAATCGGGCGAGATGCCGCGAAAGTCGCGCTGGCGAGGCAGCGCTATGTTGCACAGCCGGTCCAGGAAATCCCACATGCGGTCACCACGCAGCGTGACTTTTACACCGACGGGGTTTCCCTCGCGCAGCTTGAAACTAGCGATC
>JASFLR010000309.1:0-4894 GCA_050117995.1 Anaerolineae bacterium | reverse complement strand
GGGGTCAAGACCAGATCTCACTTCTGCGCGCTCTGATCCTGCCCCACTTGCCGGGCGGCAAGGGCACGGTTGGCATCGAGAGCGGAATGGCAACGTACCTACCTGAGGGCAATCTCACCCAGTACGAGTACGAGCGCCTGAGCGCCGCCCTGCCGGAGGCCAGCCTGGTCAATGCCCACGATATCGTGGATCGGCTGTCGCTCATCAAGGACGAGGGTACTATCAACCGCTTTCGCGAGGCATCGCGCATCGTGGATGTGGGACACCAGGCAGTGCGCGAGGCGATCCAGGATGGCGGTTACCAAGGCATGACCGAGACCGAAATCGCGGGCCTGGCAGCCTATGCCATGAGAAAGGCGGGCAGCGAGTGGGAGTGGTCGTTCACCGGCGGCAATGAGATCGCCTCGGGCTACCGCACCGGGCTGGCAGCAGGGGCTTGCACCCCGGCATCGAGACGCGAGCTGCGTTCGGGTGAGCCGCTCATGGTGGATCTGCACGCCATGTTCAAGCTGGGCCTGGGTGATCACGCCCATAACTATCTGCTGGGACCAGCCAGCGAGCGCCAGCACTGGCATGCCCAGAACTTTGTGGACCTGGTGGACCTCTGCCTCAAGACCTACCGTGCCGGGATCAGTCCCACCAGCCTGGCGGACGAGCTGCTCGATTTCTGCGAGGAGCGCAGCTTTGCCGAGTATATGGTGCCGGGATTCGAGCACGGCATCGGCATGATGGGCGACGAGTGGCGCATCGGGCTCAACGAGGGCCCATTCCCTTATTGGACCGATCCCGAGCATCTGTACCAGGCCGGCGAGATGGTCATCTGCGCCATGCAGTACGCCTGCCCCGAGGAAGGGATCGGCTTTCGCTACGAGAACCCGATCCTTATCGCCGAGGATGGCTGTGAAGTCATGTCCAAGTTCCCGCTCGGCATCGAGGAGATATGATGCAGATCGCCATCCGCCCGGCGACCGCCCACGACCTGGATGAGCTCTACGAGATCATCGAGGAAGTGGATGCACTGCACCGGAAGCAAATGCCCCACATTCTGCAGAAGCCGCACGGCTCTCCGCGCGACCGGGAGTATATGCTTGAATTGCTCGCTGACGAATCTCATGGGATATTCATTGCCGAAGCCGGGGGTGAGCTCCTGGGCTTTGTACAGGTTGCCATCCGCGATACGCCGCCGATCCCCATACTTGTGCCAAGGCGCTTTGCCGCCGTGGAGAACCTCGTCGTCAGCAGTGCATCCCGCAGGATGGGCATTGGCCGCGCACTGATGCACCGGGTTGAGCGCTGGGCAGAGGAAAAGGGCGCGACCGAGATCGAACTGAACGTCTATGAATTCAACCAGTCTGCGTTTTCCTTCTACCGCAGCCTCGGGTACGTCACCACCAGCCGCAAGATGGAAAAGAGACTGAGTTAGCAGGTATGCCTCCCCGGTTGCACGGATTCACCCATCTCCAGGTGCACTCTCATTTCAGCCTACTAGGCAGCACTGCCCCCGTCGACGAGCTGGCAGCGCGGGCCGCCGCCGAGGGTATGAGCCACCTGGCACTTGCCGACACCAACGCCCTCTATGGAATCGTGGCCTTTGAGCGGGCCTGCCGGCAGGCTGGCGTAGAGCCGATCGTCGGTATGACCGCAACTGTAGCGACGCCCCGTGGGCGTCTGGGGGCAGCGACATCTCCCGGGCGTCTGGTTCTGCTGGCGAGGGGACCGGCTGGTTACCGCTCCCTCTGCCGGCTATCGTCGCGCATCCAGGCCCACCCCGAACGGGAGGCACGGGCAGCCCGGGGATTGAGCTGGAAGGATCTGCAAGAGCACCGGGAAGGGCTGATCTGCTTGAGCGGCGGGCGCTCGGGATGGGTCGAGCGCCTGGCGCGCGCGGGTGACTGGGAGGCTGCCGAACGCTACGCTGCCCGGCTGGCCCAGCTCTACGGCGAGGATGGCTACCTGAGCCTCGAGATCCACGGCTTGGAGGACCGCCCGTCTGTCGAGGCGCTGGCGGTACTGGGACAGAGGGTTGGCCTGCGGCCTGTGGCTGTGCAACCGGTCTACTGCCTCGCGCCAGACGAGGCGCCGCGCCTCCGGCTCCTGGCTGCCATCGATCATAATGTCCCCCTGGAATCGGTTCCCCCTTCTGCCCTGCCAGCGGATGGGGACCCCACGGTGGGGCTTCACTGGCTCAGCGCCGGTGAGGTGGCAGAGCGCTTTGCGGGCATGGCCGAAGCCCTGGCCAATGTCGGCGAGATAGCGTCGCGCTGTGGTGCGGCTCTTCCCCGCGGAGAGCCGATCTGGCCCGATCTGAACCTGCCCAAAGATCAGAGCCCCGACGGAGCGTTAGCCGCCCTTGCACGTTCCGGGCTGGAGGGCCGCTACGGTCCGGCAGCAGCACCCGCCGTGGGCGAGCGCCTCGAGGCTGAACTGGCTGCCATCGCCCAGCACGGCTACGCCCCAGTCTTTTTGGTGGTGGCCGACATCGCCCGCTTTGCGCGCGAGACGGATGTACCAATCAACACGCGAGGCAGCGTGGCCAACTCGCTGGTAGCCTATTGCTCGGGCATTACCCACGTGGACCCCATAGAGCACGACTTGCTCTTCGAGCGGTTTCTCAACCCCGCCCGCGCCGATCTCCCGGATATCGATCTCGACTTTTGCAGCCGCCAGCGGGACCGCGTGCTGGACTATGTGCGGCGCACCTACGGCGCCGACCGTGTGGCGCTGGTTTCCACGATCAGCACGCTGCAGCCGCGCGGGGCGGTGCGCGAGGCCGCCAAGGTCTACGGCATGGACGACGCGCAGGCCGGGAGACTGGTGAGCCGCCTGCCCCGGCGCTGGCATCCCGATCCGCGGCGGCGGGACAAGCGCACCGTCGAGGATGTGCTGGCCGAGCTGCCAGATCCGCGACAGCGCGAGGTCGTGCGTGCAGCATACAGCATCGTCGGACAACCCCACCATCTGAGTGTGCATCCTGGCGGCGTGGTCATCACCCCGGGGCCGCTGACCGACGTGGTGCCCCTGCAGTGGGCGCCCAAAGGCTTTTTGATCACCCAGTTCGACCATCACGACGTGGAAGCCATCGGCCTGCCCAAACTCGACCTGCTAGGCATCCGCGCGCTGACCGTGCTGGCAGGCGCCGAGCACCTCGTACGGCGCCATCACGATGACGCCTTTCGCCTGGCCGATATCCCGCTCGACGACGCCCGCACCGGCGACCTGCTGTCCCGCGGCGAGACGATCGGCGTATTCCAGTGCGAATCGGCTGGGGCGCAGCGCACCCTGCGCCAGTTGCGGGCCCGGTCCGTGCGTGATCTGGCTGTGGCCAATGCCTTTTTCAAACCAGGTCCCGCCACCGGGGGCATGGCCCGCGCCTTTGTCCGGCGCTACCGGGAGGAGGAGCCAGTCCGTTTCCTGCATCCGGCCCTGGCCCCAATTCTGGGAACGACCCAGGGTATCTTGCTCTTCCAGGAACAGGTGCTGCGAGTGGCCCGCGAGATTGCCGGGTTGAGTTGGGCCCAGGCAGATCAACTACGCCGCGGCATGGGGCATTTTGGGCGCGACGAGATGGCAGAGATGGAGGCAGCTTTCTTGGCTGGCTGCCAGCAAGCACCACTGGAAGGTCCTGGATTCAGCCGGCAGCAGGCAGAGAGGCTATGGGAACAAGTACTGGCCTTTGCCGGCTATGGTTTCAACCAGGGACACGCCACTTCGTATGCCATGGTCAGCTATCGTTCAGCATACCTCAAGTCACGCTGGCCCGCTGCATTCCTGTGCGCCCGGCTGGCCGAGTGGGGCGGCTATCACCACCGGGCGGTGTATATGGCCGAGGCGTGCCGCCTCGGGCTTGCGGTACGCCCCCCGCACGTCAACCACAGCCGGCGCCGCTTCACCCTCGGCTGGGAGGGGGAGCAGGGCGTGCTTTGGATGGGGCTGGGACAGGTGCGCGACTTGCGCCGCGCCTCTATCCGGGCCATCACTGCTGAGCGATCGCAGCGTCCGTTTGCCAGTCTGCGCGACCTGCTGCAGCGCGTGCCCTTGCAGGATAAGGAGGTGACGCATCTGGTGCAATGCGGCGCCCTGGATGGCCTGGGCGAGAGCCGGTCCGCGCTGCTGGCAGAAGCGGCTGAGATCCGCCAGGCTGGCAGCGCCTTGCAGATGGCGCTGGGATTTGCCACGCCGCAGGTCGAGGAAGAGGCTGCCGGCCAGCGCCTGGCCTGGGAGAGGCATCTGTTGGGGCAGCCGGTCAGCGTGCACCCGCTGGAGGCAGTGGCTGAGCGTCTGCCAGATCACCTGCCCCTGCGCCGCCTGCCCGAGAAGCCAGGTATGCGTGTTCGGGTAGCTGGCTCGCGCCTGCCAGGGTGGACCGGGGGACAGGGCTTCTTTCTGGGCGATGGAGATACCTTTGTCATTGCCAGGGGAGATGCAGCCCTCCGCGCGCCACCACCGTGGCAGCCGCTGCTGGCCCGCGGGCGCTGGCTCTCCGACGAATGGGGCACGTCCTGGTTACAGATAGAAGTGATTGAAGAGGTATGAGCGCTTTGGCACAGCCAGTGATCCGATCTACAATCGAGCCCGCTTGCAAGGGCCTTGTTGGAGGTAATTTGCGATGAACCCAAGACTCGCTGTTGTCAGCCTTTGGGCCGAGGATGTACCCGCCACGGTACACTTTTACCGCGATGTCCTCGGCTTGAACCTCATGTCTCACCACGGTGGGCGCCCGCACTTTGACCTGGATGGGATCTACCTGACTATCCTGAGAGGCAAACCTAGCCCTGCCCAGGATGCTGATCCGCAGCGCTTTCCTGTCATCGCCCTTGCTGTGGATGACCTGAATGCGGCTCTGGCCCCCCTGCACGCGCATCACGTCGATCTACCTTGGGGCATCGAGCGCGAC
>JASFLR010000308.1:0-4899 GCA_050117995.1 Anaerolineae bacterium | reverse complement strand
ACAGAGCGCAGACCGCCGCGAGATAGAGCACAAGGCTGGCTTTCTGAAAGGTATCGTAGAGTCGGTCAACATCACCGACAACCAGACCGCCGTCGTTCGGATGTCATCCATCTCGGTGGCCGTCATGCTGATGGAGCTGGGGGTTGAACCGAATATTCAGATGACGTGCCGCGACCGCAACCGGATCGCCATTCAGAGTGACCTGTTGGGAGCACATGCCCTTGGCTGCCGCAACCTCCTATGTCTTACGGGCGATCACCAGACTTTCGGGAACCATCCCAGTGCCAAGAACGTGCACGACATGGACTCGATCTCCTTGATCCAGATGTGCCGCAACATGCGCGACGAGAAGATCTTTGAGTGCGGGGATGCGATCAAGGGCCAGGAGCCCACGTTCTTCATCGGGGCAGCGGCCAATCCCTTTGCCGATCCGTTCGAGTTCCGGCCGTACCGACTGGCCAAGAAAGCAAACGCTGGAGCCGACTTTATCCAGACACAGATCATCTTCAACGTGCCCAAGTTCCAGGAGTACATGCGCCGCGTCGTCGACCTGGGTGCACACGAAAAGACCTATATCCTGGCTGGCGTAGCACCGATCAAGAGCCTGGGCGCAGCCAGGTATATGGCGACAAAGGTGCCAGGCATGGAAGTGGATCCCGAGTATATTGAGAGGATGCGCAATTCGACCGAGGACCTGCCCTCCATCAAGGAGATCAAGGCCATGGATGACCCAGAGGAAGCCAAGGCTGCGCGCGCGGCCCGCAACCAGGCAGCCCAGACTGAAGGCATTCAGATCTGTGTGGACATTATCAATGCCTGTAAGGAGATCGAGGGCGTGCACGGTGTGCACATCATGGCCATCGAATGGGAAGAGGCCGTGGACAGCATCGTCAAGGCGTGCCAGATCGGGCCCAAGTACGACCCGGCTCGACAAGCTGCATAGTACGCCTGGTCACTGTGGTCCTTTGTCCAGGATTACGCAACTAGGAGTTGCCCATGACTGTTAGATTCAAGACCGATCTCGCCCGCGAGATTAGAGAGCGTTCTGGCGAAAACGTCTTTTTGTGCTACCAGTGCAAGAAATGCACGGCTGGCTGTCCCGTGGCACCGTACTTTGACCTCACGCCTAATGAGGTGCTGAGGGCTTGCCAGTTTGGACAAGCGGACCTTGTGCTCAACTCGCGGACCATTTCTATCTGTGCGGCATGCGAGACCTGTTCTACGCGTTGCCCACAGGGCATTGACATCGCCCGCATCATGGACGAGCTGGAAATCATGGCCCAAGATATGGGAATCAAGGCCAAGGCGCCGACGGTTCCCATGTTCTACAAGTCGGCAAACCGTGGCATTGATTGGTTCGGACGGATGTGGGAACTTGGCTTGATGGCTGAACTCTATATCCGCGAGTTCTTTGCTGGCGAGCTGGACTTTGGACAGCTCTTCAAGTACGACATCATGACGGCAGTCAAGATGCTACGTTCGGGCAAGCTAAAGATACTGCCCTCCATCGCCCGGCGTGCACGCAACGGCCGGCAGCGAGAGAGCCTTGAGCAGGATGCGCTGCCGGGCCACCCTGAGACGCGACCAGACGGTCCTGGCCAAGTGGCAGCCGATGTCATCTCGTACTATCCTGGCTGCAGCTTGCACGCAACTGGCATCGAATTCAATATGTCAACCAAAGCGATCGCTGAGAAGCTTAACCTGAACCTGGTGGAACCTGAAGGCTGGGTATGTTGTGGGACATCGCCAGCGCACAACACCAACTACTACCGATCCATCAAGCTACCCATGCAGACGCTGGGCATTGCGCAGGAGTTGGGCCATAGCTATATGACGATGCCATGCGCAGCCTGCTTCTCGCGCTTTCGCATCGCTATGCACGAAGTGCAGAATGACCCCGAGCTCCGACAGAGGATTAGCGAGGACACCGGATACGAGCATACAGGCAGTATCGAGGTCGACAACCTGCTAGGGACCATAACCGACCGGGTTGGCTACGAAGCGGCAGCAAAGCCTGTAGTCAAGCCGCTGGATGGTCTAAAGGTCGCTAGCTACTACGGATGCCTGCTTACCCGCCCACCTGACGTGACCGGTGCGGAGCACCCCGAGTATCCAATGAACATGGACCACCTGATGGAAGCGCTCGGGGCCGAGGCAGTGGATTGGTCGTACAAGACGGACTGCTGTGGTGGATCGCTGTCCCTGAGCACGCTCGAGATAGCCCTTGACCTCAGCCAGAAGATCCTGCAGAATGCGATCGAAGTGGGTGCCGACGTGATTGTCACTGCCTGCCCGCTGTGTCATGCCAACCTGGACCTGCGCCAGAAACAAATAAATGACCAGTTCGGCGGCCAGTTTGACATTCCTATCGTCTACTTTACGCAACTCATGGGCGTGGCCTACGGCCTGGATGCCAAGAAACTCGGTATGGACAAGCACTTTTCCGACGCCATCGGACTCTTGAAGACCAAGGGATTGCTCGCTGGCTGATCAGAGTATTCGAGACAAGAGCCCGCGCCCTCAGCGCGGGCTCTTGTTGAGAGAGCGATGCCCCGGAAGCTGATGGTCAGCTCACAAGGAGAAGAACAAGAAGAAGGAGGTTAAGAAGCATGAAGCTAACCGACAAGCCTGTGACTGCTTTTCTCGATGAACTGGCGAGCGATGCCCCCGCACCAGGCGGTGGGAGCGTAGCTGCGATCAGCGGAGCGCTAGGAGCCGCGCTGGTAAGCATGGTCTGCAACCTAACACTCGGGAAGAAGGGCTACGACGATGTCCAGGACGACATCAAGAACCTGCTGACCAAGTCGGAGGCACTCCGGGCCAAGCTGGCAGGCCTGCTGGAAGAGGATGTCAAGGCCTACACAGGCTACTCGCAAGCGGCCAAGATGCCGCGCAGCACTGACGAGGAAAAGGCAGAGCGGCAGAAAGTCATGCAAGCAGCCCTGAAGGTTGCGACAGATGTGCCCCTGACGATCGCTGAGGCAGCGGTCGAGGTCATGGACCTATGCATGCCTGCCGCTGAAAAGGGCAACAAATGGGCAGTGAGCGACGCTGGTGTGGCCGTGCTGATGGCTGAGGCGGCCTTGAGGAGCGCTGCCCTGAATGTGCTCATTAACCTGGGGACGCTCAAGGATGAGGGGTTCGTTGCGGACCGGCGCGCCAAGCTTGACTCGCTGCTGGAGGGCAAGGGCGTGATGCGTGACGAAATCTACCATTACGTCGTGAGCAAGCTGTAATAGACGGACTTGGGTCCGTGGACTGCGAGTCAGCGCCAACAGATTGCCCAGATCCACATATGCATATCGCGAGGTCTGCCCTTCTTGCCCCTCACGTCGCCCCCGTGGCGATCATGGAGCACAAGACCGAGAGGGACGGTCCTGGACAGCATGTCCGGTCGTCCCTCTCGAATGTACATCGGAATCTTTGCCGACGCAACAGCGCCAGCGAGTTAGTCTTGGGCTGCGCCTCCGCCACGCCGCGCGATGTCGCTGAGGCCAACCGGTGTAACACTGACCGGCATAACCTTGCTCGCCTGCTTGCTACCGACCCGCACGAGCCGCTCCGCTGCCGTCAGGGTGTTCCGCATCAGCATCACGTTGGTCATCGGGCCTGTGCCGCCGGGCACAGGAGAGATGGCGCCCGCCACTTCCTTGGCAGCCTCATAGTCGACGTCGCCCACCCAGCGGTCGTCCAGCTTGGCAAAACCAAAGTCGAGTACTGTCGCTCCGGGCTTGATCATGTCGGCCTTGATGAGGTGCGCCACACCTGTGACGCTGACCAAGATGTCAGCCTCTCGGGTCATAGCAGCCAGCGGCCGGGTGTGAAGGTCGCAGATCGTCACCGTGGCCCAATGGCGGCTGAGCAGCAGCGACATAGGCTTGCCGATGAGGTTGCTAGCACCGACGATCACGGCCCGCTTTCCGTCAATCTCGATGTCGTTGCGCTTCAGCAACTCCAGACCACCCAGCGGGGTGGCAGGCACAAAGTACGGCCCCACATTCTGCGGCTGGTCGACGAAAGCCGCCCTGGCCAGGCGCCCCGCGTTCAGGGGATGCGCGCCGTCCACGTCCTTGGCGGGGTCCATTGCCTCGATCACCGCTTCCGGCCTGATGCCTTCTGGGAGCGGCTGCTGCAATATGATGCCGTGTACGTCTTGGTCGTCGTTGAGCTTGCGGATCAGCCGGACGACCTCTTCCTCGCTAGCCTCAGCGGACAGGGTGTGGGCCTCAAAGCCAACGTCAGTCTTCTTGCAGGTCCGCTCAATCATGCCAGCATAGCTAACAGAGGCTGGGTCATTGCCCGCGCGAACCAGGGCGAGTGTCGGGGTCGTGTTCCATGCCGTCTTGAATGCCGCCACCTCTTTCTTTATCTCAATCTGCAACTGCTGCGAGACTTTTCGTCCATCAAGTACCTTTGCCATTGTCATCCTCCTTCTTGGTTCGATTGCTGTTGCCTTACGATGCCTATTCTATCACAGCAGCCCGAACCTGTCATCGTGCTAAATGTCCATTCACGAAGGAAACTTGTACGTACGAACACTGGCCCTCACACGTGCCTATGGCGTGCGTATTCCGCGGGATCGCAGTTTCCCAAGTGGCGTAGCATCTTCTACGTATTTTGGCGTAAGTCACATAGGGTGGTATAATGGTCATGAGCGCCACGCATCAAGGATAGTGCCATGGGAGATACCATCAGGATATTGCTGGCAGACGACCATGCAGTCGTGCGACAGGGCACACGAGAACTGCTGGAGCAGCAGGACGACCTCGAAGTTGTCGCTGAGGCCAGTGATGGGAAAGAAGCTGTCCAGCTAGCTCTCAGAGAGAATCCTGACGTAGTGATCATGGATTTTTCCATGACCGAGTTGAATGGCATTGAGGCCACCAGACAGATCAAAGC